>DCIS01000080.1:0-460 GCA_002317475.1 Prevotellaceae bacterium UBA1720
GCCGTAAACTGGTCACGGATAATGGGGTTCTGTGCTGTAGCAGCAAGGGCCATCAGACCCAATGCTGCTACCGTAAGAATCTTTTTCATTTATTTATATTATATAAGGTGGGATTGTATTATTACTCAATGCCACGAAGCATCCACTTGCAGTTGTCGTTGTTGAAATCAAAATCACCGAGGGTAGGAGTACTGTCGGCAATAGAGATCAAAGCGAGCTTCTTGGTGCAACCAGGGATAGCCTTGGGCATAATACGATAGGTACCATCGGTGAGCTGGTCGATCTGCCAGAGCTGCTCGTCAGCACCAGTATACTCTGCCACGGTCTTCACCTCCTTGTCAGCAGTTGCCACGAGTGCACGGTTGGTACCGGCAATGGTGATCTTGTAATAGGGAGAACCGAGGAAACCACCCTTGCCCTCAGCGGGAGTGATCTGCCACTGCTGGTGAGGACGAACCAT
>DCIS01000080.1:580-9603 GCA_002317475.1 Prevotellaceae bacterium UBA1720
AAACCGAAACCGCCACGACGAGCAACATTCAGACGCTGGAAGTCAACGGCCAACTCCAATGAGTAGCCATGACGCTGAGACTCCAATTCATAGACACCAGTCTTGATGGGATATCCAGCCTCGGGCCATGCGTTCTTCCAGATGATAGGACGGATAGCGAGGACACTGGAACCACCCTGTACGAAGTCTGCCTCCCAGTGGAAAGACATCTTCTCAATACCATCCTGAACAACGGTACGACCGAAGTGACCAGCACCAACAGCCTTGTCGTGTGCCTTTACCACCATCTTACCACCACCCTGGGTCATAGGACGACCTACATTATCCAAGTAAGGACCTGTAACGGTCTTCGAACGACCACAAACGATGTTGTAGGTTGAGTTGACACCATCACAGCAGGTACCGTGAGTACCGAGCAGATAGTACCAGCCATCCTTATAGAAGAGGGCACTCGCCTCGCAGTCGATAGCTACGGTAACAGCCTCATTACCAGCCTTACGAGCACCAGTCTTGGGATCCAACTCAAACAGACGGATCTCACCAAAGTAAGTACCGCAGGTAATCCACAAACGGCCCGTAGTAGGATCCAGGAAGAGGCAGGGGTCGATACAATCGAAGTCCTCGCCATCAACAGACTTAGCCACCTCAACAGGTTCGCTGAACTTGAAGTCAGGAGACTTGGGATCAAGGCTCTTGTTCCACATGGTCAGCATACGACCGCTGTGCGAACCACCCAAACCACCACCAGTAGCACCGTAGGCTATCAGGTATCGGTCACCAATCTTAATCACATCGGGAGCAGCACCACCACCGGGACGCTCTACACGTACAAACTCGCCATTCACGTCATATCCGCTTGCCCAGGTGTAACCGCCATCTGATGACATCAAACCGCCACCACCGGTACCAAAGGTGTACCACTTGCCATCACATTCTGCCAGGGTTGAAGGGTCATGGATAAAAGGCTGACCAACCTGTGCGCTTGCTGTTGTTGCTGTCAAACTGAGGACAATACTTGCCATCAGTGCATATTTCTTTGTTTTCATGACTATAATTTCTTTGGTTTTCTATGGATTTAGATTACTTAATGGTGTAACCCTTCTTGATTACCTTTCCGTTCTCATCTACAAGGCGAACACAGAAGTCGCTCATACCGGGACCATTGATGATGGCACCACGGATGATGTTCTCGCCCTTCTTCAGGTTGATACGATGTGACATGCAGTCATCAGCCACCATACGGCGGTCACTTGACATCAGCAATACATCCTCGCCATTCACCCACCACTGAGAAGCTGAGTTTGAACCTACTGACAGACGAACATCGTTCATATCCTCGTCACAGTTGATCACGGTCACTGCCCAGTAGATAACGCCATAGACACGTTGTGTCTCATGTTCACCGAAGCGCATGAGCTTGAAATTATAGTGCTTGCTATCCAACTTGTGCCACTTGAGGGTCTCGGTAGCAGTTTCCATTTCAACGGGTCCCTGCTGCATACGACGGAAGTCCATCATAGGTGCACCTCCCTGACCAGGAGCTCCACCCTGTCCGGGCTGAACCTTGGGAGCAGGCTGAGGTTTGGGGCGTTCGAAAGTGACCTTTACCTTCTGCCCATCCTTAGGAAGGATAGTCATCTGATTCTTGAAATACTCCTTTGCAAAAACCTCGCGCAGATAGCTGTCAACAAATACCGTGTTTGAACGGTTGGTCTTGCTGATAGGTTCCAGAACAGTCCAACGACGAATGAAACCTTCTGCGTCGGGAGTAGCAGCCTCCTGTGTAGCAGGAGCAAAGTACTTTTCCTGTGCCTGAACAGGTGCAGATGCCATCAAGGCTAAAAGTACTGCTGCAAAAACATTGCGTGTCTTCATAAATTTGTTAATTAGGTTATTATATTTAATTGTTTACTTGTTTAAGTAGGCTTGTTTTACACCTTGCCAGTCGTTTTCGCTTGTCTAAATCTGCGCACACAGGCCATCCTAATAAACGACGAAGGACTGGGCACTCACATGGAGTGCCACAGTCACAACGAACAGTATGATGATGAGTTTTCTCACTTACCTTATAATATATACGCGCGAATTAAATACACAATTAGTTATTAGACGCACGTTTTTCGGAAAAGTTTATTCACAGACCACAACACCGCCATCCTTGGGGATGCTGACCGTGATGGTATTGGTCTTCTTGTTTGGCGTAACAGCAGTCTTGCTGCCCTGCAACAGAGCATCATCGCTGTACAGCGTCAATGCCTGACCAGCCTGGAACATACCATCAAGATTGAGGGTCAGGTTGAGGGTCTCGTTCTGAGCGTTGATAGCAGCCAGGTACCACTTGCCATTAGCCTTACGAGCAATGACCACATACTTACCAGGATAACCGTCGATGTACTTCATGTCCTGCCAAGCTACGGGCACCTTCTTCATGAAGTCAACAGCCCATGCAGGAGCATCGGTGAGGTTATTGGGAGCCATAGCGAAGTTCTGAACGGGAGTCTGGAACAGAATGGCAGTAGCCAAAGCATAGCAATCGCTGGTCTTACGGGTCGTACCGCGCTCATTGTTCTTTGAGTAGTGCTTATTGAGGGTTGAACCACCGAAGTCCATGTTACCCACAGCATTACGCAGTACGGGATGGATGGTACCAGCCAGTGCCTCGATATCGTTGTCGTTCTGACCAAATGCCAGGTTCTCGCTAGCACGTACAGCCTCGCAAGCTACAAAGTTGGGGTACATGCGTTCCCAACCACGCTGCAGGGTACAACCGTGGAAAATAACCATAATACCACACTCGTTGGCATCAGCCAGGATATCCTCGTACATCTGCATGGTCTGTTGCTTGTCGCTACCTACGAAGTCCACCTTGATACCCTTGATGCCTGCCTTCTGCATCCACTGCATCTCCTTGCGGCGATCAATCATACGGTGCATCTTGCCACGAGGACCCTGGGGAGCATCATTCCAGTAACCGTTAGAGTTGTACCAGAGGAAGAGGTTCACACCCTTGCTCTGTGCGTACTTTGAGAGTTGCTCCATACGCTCATAACCGATATTGGTGTCCCAGAGAGCATCTACCAAGAGGTATTCCCAACCCATAGCCGAAGCGAAGTCTACATACTCCTTCTGCTCATCATAGTTACAGCTGGCGTCCATACGGATAATCCAACTCCATGCTGAACGACCAGCCTTGTAGTCATACTTGGCAGCATACTGAGGCTTGACAACATCCCACTGAATGGTAGTCTCGGCAATAGGTTTCATGGTGCGTCCTACGGTGATGGTGCGCCAAGGGGTAGAAGCCAGTTCGGCATTGTCGAGCATGATACCGGGACCAGAGCTTCCTACGCCACCAAACTCAGTCTCCTCGGGATAGGCAATAGTATAGACATTGGCATTGTTCACGATACGGCTACCACAGTAGTTACCACCGATGTTGGTCTCGTTCAGCATCACCCATATCAGACTCTCTGCTGGAGCCACAGCCTTCTTGCCCTTCTTGACGGGAGCAGCAGGAGCCTGACCCTTAACCTTGAACAGTGCAGGGAAGGTAAAACCACGTCCGTGACCATTCTTGCCCATGGGTGCATCATACTCATAGAAGGTTTCATAGCTGGGAGCAGTACGGGCGAAACCCGTCTGGGGAGTCATTTGAGGACAGATGAATGTGGTGGTACTCTCGGGGAAGGTGTAAGCTGTCAACTCGTTGTTTACGAGGCATGACTTACGATCACCCTGTGGCTTAACAACATACTTGAAAGCAATATTGTTGTTGTCAATGTGCATGACTACGTCAAAGACGGGTACATCACGAGTCTGTGCCTGCTGACCCTGACCCTGAGGACGCTGTCCGAAGCGACGTGCTGCCTGTTCCATGGTGAAACTATAGGTATACTCATTCGCCGTATAGCTGATATTTGCAATCTTTGCATTGGGCAACGAGTAGGCCTCAGACACTTGCTTTGCCTCAGGTGCGGGATTTGCCAACTTCAGTCCCTTGGTGAAATCACCGATGCTGGTGTTGAGTCCGAGAGGTGAGGACTCGATGACAACATCATCGTCTAACATCACCGTATAGGCTGCCTTTCCTTCGTTGCAAGTAACTGATACTTTCAAATGTCCATCGGGACTGGTTGCCTGCTGGGCGAAGCTCACGCCGCAGAGGGCAGAGAGCATGAGGGTCGAAAAAAACTTCTTCATATTGTTTTTGTTGTTATTGTAATGTTCTTAATGGTGGGTGAAACACTATTTTGTTCGTGTTTAGCATGTTCTTATTTACCTATTTCCTACGTACAGACACCGTATAGCCTACGTACAGCCTACGTAAACGTACGGTGTCTGTACGGTGTTTATACGTTGTTTGTACGTTGTTTGTACATATTTTATAGGTGACACTAGTTTATATGAGATTTAACGCAGATTTCACCGTGTAGGTCTTGCCAGGCTTGGTCACAATGTCATATTCATAGACAGTGGGGATGGGTGCCTGTACGCTCTGCTTGTCGCCATCGCTGTTGATGATGGGAGTCTTCACATTAGCAGGTGCGTTGAGGGCATTGGGACATGTGCCCTTTGCCTTCTTCAATTTGAATCCGAAACCCTTCAAAGGAGTGTTGGAACGAATACGTAATGTGCCACCTACCTTTGAGGTAATGGTTGCAGTCTCCAGTCTACCGTGCCACCACTTCATCTCGTTCACCTCGAAACCACCACGAGCAAGCAAACCCTTTACGCTACCCTCTGCCCATGCATCGGGAAGGGCGGGCAACAGATGCACAGCACCATCATGACTCTGCAAAAGCATCTCGGCAATACCTGCGCATACACCGAAGTTACCATCAATCTGGAAAGGTGGATGTGCATCAAAGAGATTGGGATAGGTATTGGACTTCAGCATGTTGCTGATAATAATCATTGCGTGATTGCCATCGAGCATACGAGCCCAGAAGTTGGTCTTCCAACCCAAGCTCCAACCTGTTGCGGCATCGCCACGGTGCTTCAAAGTGGTGGCAGCAGCACGGAACAGTTCGGGATGGCTGTAAGGAGAAATCTGGTTGCTGGGATACAGACCATAGAGGTGAGAGATGTGACGATGCTCGTTGTGTGGGTCGTCAGCATCCTGCAACCACTCCTGCAACTGACCATACTGACCAATCTGCATAGGAGGCAGTTTGTCGATGGTCTGCTGCAGTTTGCCCTGCAGTTCCTTGTCCACACCCAAAATCTTGGCAGCATCCAAGACACTGGTCATGGCATCGAACACAATCTGGTTGTCCATGGTACAACCTGCGGTCACGGGGGTACGCTTGCCACGAGGACCCTGCTCGGGACTAACCGAAGGAACGTTGACGAGCCAGCCGTACTTAGGATGAACCTGGAGATAGTCCAGATAGAACTCTGCAGCACCCTTCAGAATAGGATACCACTCCTTGAGGAATGCCTTGTCGGCAGTATAGAGATAGTGCTGCCAAAGGTGAGTTGCCAACCAAGCACCACCATTGGGGAAGTCACCCCAAGTTGCGCCATCCACGAGACCAGAGATACGCCAGAGGTCAGTGTTGTGGTGAGCCACCCAACCGCCACAGCCATACATCTGCTTGGCTGTCACAGCACCGGTTACGCTCAGGTCGCGAATCATCTCATACAAGGGAAGAGCTGTCTGCTGCAGATTGCATACCTCTGCAGGCCAGTAGTTCATCTCGGTGTTGATATTGATGGTGTACTTACTATCCCAAGGAGCATTAACATTGTCGTTCCATACACCCTGCAGGTTGGCAGGCTGACCACCGGGCTGAGAAGAACAGATGAGCAGGTAACGGCCATAGTTGAACAGCAGGGCAATCATACCCATATCATCCGAACCATAGAAGGCCTTCGTGCGCTCAAGGGTTGAAGCAGCCTTAGCATTCTGTCCGTTCTTCAGACTCAGGCTTACGGTAGCATACTGTGGACAGTAGGCATCCAGATGGCGCTGACGCAGTTTGTCGTAGTTCAACGCACCTACTGCCTGCAGATACTTGGCATTGCGAGCAGCAGGATCTGCGGTGATATCATGGTAGTTGACGTAGTTTGTAGCTGCACTGACCAGCAACACAACATCATTAGCACCCGCAACACTGATAGCGTTACCTTCAGCTGTCACCTTGCCGTCTGTACGAACCTCTGTCACACATTCGCCACGTACACCGCCCTGGATGCCTTCCATGCCTACAGGCTTAAACTGAGAGATGAGCTTGTTTCCCTCAGCCTTCGAGCCTTCCATGAAATCACCCTTCTGTGTGAGTTTGAACGTGATGGCACCAGCCTTGGAGGCTGTGAGATGTACTACCACTACCCCATCCGCCATAGAGGCAAAGGTGGTGCGCTCAAATTTTACGCCATTAGATGTATAGCTGACGTGAGACTCAGCCGTTGTCAGGTCCAGCTCGCGATTGTAGTCGGTCACGTTCTGGTGACCTAATTCCAGTCTCAGCGAACCCATGGTCAGGAACTTCATACCATGAGGTCCTACCACGAAATCCTTGTCGATGATAGCAGCAGCCTCTTCCTCCTTACCGTCGAAGATGAGTTTGCGTACCTCGGGCAAGCGAGCCAGTGAACGGTCACTGTTGTTGTTGTGAGGCTGTCCTGCCCAATAGGTCTCCTCGTTGAGTTGGATCTCTTCCGTATCTGTACCGCCATAGACCATGGCACCAAGATGACTGTTACCCAAAGGTAAAGCCTCCAGCCATTGCTTGGCGGGTTTGTCGTAGTACAACTTGTTGTTCAACGCATCGTCGTCAGAAATTGATGCTGCTGCCATTGAAGCACTACAACAAAATGCTACAGCGGCAAGTGTTAATTTGGAGATTGTAATCATAAGATTATAATATAGTGAGTGTTAAACGTTTTCATGATACACTTTTTCGATGCAAAGATAAACAAAAAACTCCACAGATTTGTGCTGTGGAGTTTCATATTTTATCGTAAATGTAACATTCGGGTCATTTTACCCATATTTTTCGCCCATTATGGATGTAGAGGCCACGTTTTTCGGGCAAAACGATACGTCCTTGAAGATCATGGTATGTTCTATTGTGTTCAACTTTCGTATGTTCTTTTGTCTATTTTACGATCATTTTGCGGGTTAACACCACCTTTCCTGTGCTGTCCAGACTCTTCACTACATACACACCCTTTCGATAACCCTTCAAGTCAATACTCTGACTGGCATCACGACTCTCCATCCTCATGCCTTGCGCATTATAGACAACAAAACTTGTTGCTTGGGCTTCAACCTTCTGAAGGGCCGTTGCCTGTTGCTTGGTCAGCAACTGGAAGGTGTTACCCGTCGATTTATTGCTGTAGATCTTCGCACCAGCGATGTGTTTGTCAAGATTGATGTACTCGCTGGTCTGCCAAACACCACGCAGGCATACATCATGATCATCAAACTGTTCTATCTGTATCCACGAATCCTTGTTGCTGGTGTTGCTGCCAGCCACGATGTCAAAGGCGTTGTCGCCGCTCTTGGTCATGTACTTGCTGGAGGTCATCAAGGTGTAGTATGACTTGTAGCCGCTGACCAGTGTCGTCTTGAACGAGAAGGTGGCATCCGAGGCATCCAGTTCAGCCAGTTCGTACTGGTTGCTGGACTTGTTCAAGTGCAGATAGAGTCCACTCTGCACGTCGCGCAAGAAGTATACTCCACCACTGTTTATCTTGCTGGATGTGCTGGTGGTCATAGGACTCACCACCTCTTTGGCCTCGATGTCCAGTTCGGCACACGAGCTCCATGCCTTGCCATTTACCTCGCTCTTGGCTATCATCTTCAGGTATCTGCCTTCCACGGGGTTGCTCAGCGTCACTGTCTGAGGTCCCGTAGCGTTCTTGAAGGTTCCCGTGGCTACGGGTGCGCCCCATTTAGCAGCATCGTTGCTCAGGTAGAATTCGTATTGTCCCACCATACCATTGCTCGTGCCATCATTTCGGGCAGTGTAACTGATGGCTGTGACCAGATAGGCCTTTGCCATGTCCACTACGATCTCGTGGGGACATTCGGGTTCCTTGCCACTGTATTCCGTGTGCCAGAAGGTACCGGTATTGCCATCTATTGCCTTGCTGGCCTCGTTGCCGCTGTGCTGACTGTCATAGCTGACTACCTTCCAGGCACTCTTGTTAATATACATACCAAACTCATAGGTCTGTACCGCTCCGTCAAAGCATCCGTCCAAGGTTGCGTAGCATGTCACCGTTCCGCCGTTGTTGAGGGCGAAGGGCGAGGTGTACTTCTTGTAAGTCTCACCACCATCCAGACTATAGTGTATGGTGCTACTCTTTGTTCCACAGCTCAGTACGATGTTGCCGCTATTGTTACGCTCCGCCGTAACCACCTTACATACGGGCATGCTGACACGTGCCATCTTGCTCATCTTTCTGATGGTAAGCGAATCCGTCAAGGGCATGATGATGGCCGAGAGTTCCACGTCCTTGCTGTACAGATCGTATTCCGTCAGCAGGTCTGGACCGCAACTGGCATTGCCCAATCCACGTGTGGCCATGTCAAGGCATAGGATGGTGTTCTTGACCGACTTGAACTCGTAGGTATGTTTGGCACGGCTATTGCGGTTGGTGTAGTTATCCTCAACCCTGAAATGGGTGGCAGACATAGCCATCTGGTCAGGAGCAACAATCATAAGGCCCTTGCCATCCTTGTTCGTCAGACTCACCCAACGCACCTCTTGCTTTGTTCCGTGTTCCTGTGGTTTGATGTATCCGGTATATTGGTCGGTCACGGTGCTTGTATACACACCGGGGAAACATGCTTCCTTACGGTCTACATAGCTGTCCCATGGACCACGGCCAAACCAGTTCAACTGTTCCATGTAGGGAGTCAGTTCGGTACGGAAACCCATTCTGGGCAGAATGGTTCCCTTGTTCGATGGACGTACACTGCTATTCATCAGTATCTTACCGTCACCCAGCACCTTGAAGTTGTGCTGCACGGCATATTTCGCTCCACCTCCGCTGTAGGTGCTGTTCAT
>DCIS01000143.1:0-6326 GCA_002317475.1 Prevotellaceae bacterium UBA1720
GGACTGGATGCTTGATTGAAACGCAAAACGAGCGGCTTGGATATTACTCCAGGTCGCTCGCTTTGGTTAATATGCATGTGTGTTCGTCAGGGTTGCTGTCCGTGATCTCTGCACCAAGTCTCGTACTCACTGTAACTTGGTCCGAACCACCAACTGCTGCTCTTCTTGTGACGCTTCTTTTTCTTTGCGTCTTTCTGGGTGTTTTCAGGCTGGTACAGCTTCTTCAGAAGCCAACAGAAGCCTAGTATCAACAGTACTTCCATAGTCTTGAATATAGTTTGTTATTAATGTGCAAATATAGCGATTTTTTCTGACATACGCAAGAAAAACGGCAACTATTTTGAATCTATAATGCTGATTTTAAGTATATTTAATACGCGGATATTGCTATTTGGAATACACTTAGGACACCTTTTTGCCCCTCTAAAAATAGCATGTCACTTTAAGAGTATTTTTACTTCTTTGTCCGTTCGTTTTTTTGGTCTGATACTTGAACAATGTATTTTCTAAAAGAGACAAAATACTATGTCACAAAAAAGAGGATAATAGAAGGTAGATGTGATCATTTTGTGAGTTCGACTATTAGTTGTATGTAACTGCTTGTTGGACCATTCTAACGTCACTTTTTGTTATAATGAACAGATGTTGTTTGCCATCTATACACCCCATAAACGACAATTTTAGTTAAAAAATAGGGTGATAATGAAAATCACTCTCCTAATTTGGGGCGAAATTCATTTTTTTTATCTAACTTTGCAACGCAAAGTATAAATATGGACAAGTTAGGTGAAATAACAATTCATGTTGTTGGACAAGTAGGCAATGAACCACTTGGACCAGATAACTACGACATCAGTTACCTTAAGGATATGCTTGATGACGTAGAGAGTTTGTTGTACCCTAACGAAAAACGAAATCGCCCTGTTATTTCTTATGAAATGCAAGCTGGTTCTGTAAAACATGTTTTTAGAACAAGTATGCAGAAGGTGACTGAGTTCGGAGCTGTGCTGTCAATGGTATTATCCAGTGGTAATTTGGATGGTTTGATTCCTGATACAGCAAAGGCGTTTGAACATATCCAAAATCAATCTCGGCAGAAAGGTTACTCTATTAGTTTTTCTACATCCTTACAGCATGCCCAGGAATTGACTTTTACTCCGGAAACTAATTATATCAGAACAGAACAAATCTGGGCAGAAGCAGAATTCTATTTTTTCGGAAAGCTTACAGACGCTGGTGGCAAAAATAAGGCTAATATACATTTAGATACCAAGGAATACGGTTTTCTTCTTATCGATGTAGACAAGGAATATCTTGGAAGTCTTGAAGGAAATCCTCTTTATAAGGAGTTCGGTGTACGAGCAATCGGTAGGCAAAATGTTATTACCGGAGAAATGGACTTATCGTCACTAAAACTGGTGGAGATGATAGATTATAATAGAAAATTCAATAGTCAGTATTTGGAAGATTTGATAAAAAAAGCCACACCAAAGTTCCAGGGGTTAGATGTAGATTCTTGGATTCAAGAAATTAGAGGAGAGAATGCCTATGTCTGAGAGTGTACTATTAGATACAAGTTTTTTCATACGACTTCTTAATTCAGAAGATCCATATCACAAGTCTGCAGTAGAGTATTATCGATATTTCATGGAAAAGGGTATTACCATGAAAATGTCGACAATAGCTATTGCTGAGTTCTGTGTTAAAGGAAGTTTGACAGATTTGCCTATTAGAAACCTCATGTTTGTACCATTCAACATGAATCATGCAACTAAGGCAGGAGAACTTATGTCTATTGTATACGATGAAAGAAAGAAGCGTGGAGCCCAGATTACTCCAAGGTCAATTGTTCCTAATGATACAAAGATGTTTGCTCAGGCAGATGTCACTAATGATATTAAATATTTCTGTTCTGCCGATAGTGAGGCAGTAAAGGTTCATGAGATAATGAAGTCTCGAATTAAAGTTAATTTCCAGTTTATAGACATTCGTTCTCATACCTACAATGAAACCTTTGGAATTTTAGACTTGCAGTAATCAAGATAGAAGAGATTATATACATAAATATCCGAAACTTTCTTTTTCAGAAGATCTCGGATATTTTTTATTTATTCCCATTACTTGCAGATTTGATACTTTCCTGTGGATTCCTAGCCTTCTCCTTCTCGAAGATGGCGGCTACCATATTCTTTACGTCACGCTCCACCTGATTGAAGTTAGCATAGAGGATGCGCTCACGAGCATCGCGTGACTTGAAGTGATAGAACTTAGGGATAGGATAATTCTCATAGTCTGATTCTTCGGCTTGAATGGCCTTCATGTCCATATCTGTCTTGCAGAAGAATTTGGTTGTCTGGAACTCTTCTGACTTCTGCACATCCATCGTGCCTCCACGCCCGGTCTTGGTCTTTACAAAGTCGCGTGCTGTCTGTCCGCAGAGCCAACCCGTAGGCAGGTCGGAGATCTTGCTGGCAGGAACGAGGCTATCCATGTTCTCATTGAGGTTGATGGAGGTCTTATCACGGTCGATGGTCACACCTTTCTTGAGCTGTACCACCTTGCCAAAGATGTCGTTGCTGAGCCATTCAAGTGTCTCCTTGCTTCGGGCAGAACCACTGACTACATTACCAACAGTCGTGATAATCTTCTGCATACCCACCTTGCCATAGTCCGCTTCAAGCTGCGGCAGTTCCTGGAAACCAAGAGCCACACTTACCTTGTTGCTTCGAGCAGTACCAATGAGTCGGTCAATCTTGTGGAAATAGAGTGTTGGCAACTCATCGACGATGATGCTCACAGGAATATTCTTGCCCTGACCGCTGTTCACACGAGTGACCAGACGGTTCAGGATAAGAGCGTTCAGCGCACCGATGATACTCTCCATCTCAGGGTCATTGGCGATAAGCAGATATGAAGGATTCTCAGGATCAGACACCTTCAGGTCGAAATCATCACCATCCTTATGGAACACCCAATATGCCTCCTTGGTAGCCAAACGAGAGGTATAGACACGCAGTGTGCCAATCATACCTTCCAACTGTTCAAAAGCCTTCTGCTGAAAAGCTGACTGGAAAGGACCGAGGAGAGGAGCCACCTCATTATCGGTCTGCAACACATCGAAAATCGTCTGATAACTCTCATTGAGGAACGACAGGATATGAGGCATGTCGCTGTATTCACCCAACCAATAGGCTGCCTCAGTCTCTATTCCATCCTTGTTAAAGACACGTCCCGAAGGTTTCTTGCGTCCCGTCTTGGGTTCTTCCTCCATCTCTGCTACAAGTTCGTTGCCATTGGCATCGTAAGGTTTCTTGTTGTAGTTGCAGAAAAAGAAGATACATGCTGCTAGGAAGTTGACTGCAGAAGTCTGGAAGAACTGGTCGCTACCGCCACCACCTTCCTTCTTTCCCTTCTGCAAGGATTCAAGAAGCGTCTCTGCCGTTTCTGAAGCAGCAGCAAGTGAGGGAATATAACGAAGCTGAATAGGATTTATTCGTCGGCTATACTCTACATCCACGAAGTTGATCATGTTGAAGGTAAAATCCTTCTTGCCTTTATGCAGCTTGCTTGTACTCTTGTTCTTGCAATAGTGGTAGTATAATTTCTGAGCCAACGTAGGGAACTTGTAGTCGTATACAACCATAGAGAACCCCTTGGCGGAATGCTGACGGATGAAAGGTTCGAGCACAGAGAAAGTCTTACCTGAACCTGGCGTACCGACCACGAACGACCCTCGAAAGCAGTTCTCCAAGTTGATCCAGCCCTTACGGAACTTACCCTTGTAATAGAAGCGCATAGGTATGTTCACCGAATACTTGTTCTCACGCAGTTCTGAGCATTGTTCGAATGACTCGTTCTCATAGTTGAATCGGTCTTTCAAGAGACCCTCCTTCAGGAACTTCGAGATGTTATCCAATGCCACATGAATGCATATCGTACCGATAACAGACAGCATCATGTAGAACCACCATGCCAATGGTATCGTGAAGAGTGGAGTCTTGAGAAATCCATCTCCACTTTCTGCCCCCATACCATACACCCACACGGAGGCGACGAGAATCAGTATGCCGGAAACAAGAGGATAAAGCACTTGACGGCGAGCATCAAACTCCAGATGTTTCTTGTTGCGTGTTCCGATGCAGGTGACACATACGATGAGCACCGTAGCCAACTTGCTGTACACCAGGTTGCCATCGTTGTAGATCATCCATGCCTTCATACGGCTGTGGATGTTGCAGAGAATACCATTCCACGCATCAACCACCTCTGGTTGGATGGCGAACATAAAGAACTCCACCACCAGAGAAACGTAGATAAGCGTTCTAAAGATTTTATAGGCAGTCTGCAGTTCCTTGCTCTCTTCCATTGCCATAAGCTAATCGTCTAAGTCTTGTTCGTAAGTAAAGATAGGACCCGTCCATATCTTGCGTATTTCTCCAATGATACGGTCATGCTCTTGTTGGAGGATGGCCTTGTATCGCTTGTTGTCATCCATGCAAGCCTTCATCGTCTCGCGGAACTCCATCACTGTCTCCATGGTGTTGAGCACAGTGACCAGCTCGTTAGTGAGCCGGTCGTACTGTGCCTTCACTTCTGGTGTCACACCACAGATAGGAATAATCTCCCTTGTCATACGATGTCCCCTTTCTCTGTTTCATCAGCAAGAATCTCATCTTCGGCAGTGAGGGGTTCATCGACCACAGGAGCTACAAACTCCTCCTGCTCATCAAGGTAGTACCATACACCATCCTCTTTCTTGACGTTCATCTTCAGATGCAATCCCATAAGGGAAAGAAGTTGCTTGATACGCTCCAAGGAAGAAGGACCGAAATCTGGGATGTACAAAATCTCCTTTTCAGAGCAACGCACAAGGTCGGCAAAGGTTTTGATACCCTCGTCATTGAGACGGTTGGAGATGCGCAGCGAGATCAGCCCGTAGGGTATCTCTCTGCCAAGCATATCACAGCGTACCCAGTTTCCGTCTTCCTCATCCTTATCACTCAGATATATACCCATCTCAGGCAGGATATGTTCATTCAGCACATCATTCATGGCAGACACCTTGATATTGGTACGTTCCGCAATATCGTGTATCTTCTCAATGCTTTCATCGTTGTTACGTTCTTCAAGAAGGGCCTTCAGTGCCTCGATGACATTATCTACCGTGCGCTTGGCTGTATATACACTGGTACTGCCAATGGTATTGGCGCTGATAGCCTCCATCTTCTTGCAAAGCATCATCATACTGAGATACCCAAGAGCAATGGTAGTGGCCAGAACGAAAGCCAATGCAAAATGACCACTGAGCAGAAGAGCTGCCATGATGAGACCGAGTGACCAGCACAAGGTGTTTGTAATACGACGAGCCAGAGGCTTACGGGTGAAGCGAGCCATGTAGAACTGCTTCATGCTTTTGAAAATGTTGCACATAATTTCTTTTGATGATAGGGTAAATGATTAGTTGTTGAGTGTGATAATCGGTCTTGCTGGATGAGCCTGTAGCTTAGGCGTTTCCTGCATGGCACCGCTGGACAGGGAATAGAGCCATGCCTTGGCAGCATTCATATCCTTTACTTCCGTGGATGTCCAGAACCAGTCAGAGTCTTCTGCAGTCGGAAGCAGATCGCCACCACATTCCTTGATAATCGGATTTATGATGTCACGAGCTGTATACATCATACGCATCTGAGCGACCGAAGGGATATATGCACTCTGCCCGTATCTCCACATGTCAAAGACTTCAGTTGCCAAAGGAGAACTGCAATCTTGTGTAGCATACATCGCATAAGTATTGGCGTTTCCGTCAAAAGTAGTAATGTCACACGAAGTCCCCTGAGTTATGCCCAATGAATCAGCAAACTGGGTGGCAGGCAGTTCATAAAGGAAGACTGCATAGCCGTTACCCTCAATATCAGGGTCATTGTTCACATGGAAGACAATAGCAATGGGTTGCTTGCCAGCCTGACGCATGGCATCAAGCGAATACGTCATGCCGTCCGTACAGAGAATCTGCCCCGTCTTTATTCCTGTATCGGGAAAATCCTGATGAGCATCGCATGAGATGAGTGTCATCGCCCAACACAATAGGATGTAAAAGATTGGATTGTAAAAATATCTAATGATCATAGTATGTTATCTTTTATAGTTGCATGGAATAGCCACACCTACGGCAGCACCCACACGGAATAAATCAGGGTTGTTAATCAAGCAGTCGCCTTTCACTTGCCAGAAGATGCGCCATCCACCACGTAACGAGTAGTTCTGCTCGTAGCCAAGATGAATGCCAGCAAGAAACTTCTCAGTGTTACTGCCAAGTGAGGCTCCTA
>DCIS01000143.1:6346-6716 GCA_002317475.1 Prevotellaceae bacterium UBA1720
ACTCGTCCGAAAGAGTTACGCCAACGATACACACATGGCTTATAGGCAGTACCCACACCCCATATCGGATGATCTTTCCAGAACGATTCCGCACAGACATGGCCACATGAAGGACAGTCTTTCCATTTGGCAGAGCCTGTGGCAAAGAACTCCCAGGCATTGTGATGCTTGGTTTCCACTTCGTATGACAAGGTAGCCTCCAAGGTATTCGGATATAGCAGACCAGTCGAGATATTTACGCTCCTGTTGTTCTGGGAGTAACTGGCAATGCTCATAAGAGCCATTGTCAGCGTCAAAGTCATAGTCCTAAACATTCTCATTACTTATCTCCTTCATAAAATTCCTGTAGTCCATCATGATAATGAGCCTA
>DCIS01000143.1:6859-9715 GCA_002317475.1 Prevotellaceae bacterium UBA1720
TGTTGATGGCAACGATACGCATGTCTTCATATTTCAGATGACTCCCTCTCAGAGGAGCCACCTCACAAACAATAAACTTAGCCATACTTATTCCTCCCCCAAAAGCACTTTATTGAAACTGTCGGCGCAAAGCACATCCTCGTAGTCGATGTTCAATGTTATAGTACGACCAGAGATCTGTTTCTCGCTCAACTCTATGGAGAACACCTTGTCATTTGGGAACGTCATCTTCTTGATGGCAACCACATTGCGATAGCCATGAAGGAAGGCCTGTCTGTTGTCCATAACCATGGCTGGTGTCAGTTCGATAATCTGAGCATTTGTGGCTTTACTCATCTTCTTGTCAGCTAACTTGAAACGCAACTCATCAATATCAAAGCGGATGTTCGTCTTGTTGTTGATCGAGAAATCAATGAAGAAATACTCGCCAACAGAATAGATGTTGTTTAGTCGCATCTCCATGCGGTGTTTCCTGACTTTCACGTCACGCCATCTTGCCGGTGAAGACCATATCTGACGAGCGATCGCATACATCTCCTCAGTTGAAAGGGAGACAGAAGGATTGTGGTAAGCCGTGCGCTCCAACGGCAGGACTTCCTTGTCGGTAACAGCCTCAGTCAGTCGTGTTGTATAAACGAGTGCATACTGTGTACGGTATCGCTCCGTCACGATGGTGACGATAGCCAGGCATTCGCCATCCTCATGCGCACCCTCCTTGGGCTTGAGTCGGATGGTATTATTCAGGGGCTGGTCACCAGCCACTTTGTCTGTTGAAATGTCCACGAAGCGGATAGGTTCACTGGCGGTGATGACCGTTGTCACCTGTTCATTCACTGTCAGCAGCTCCATTTCCTCGTAGGTCTGCTGTGCATGGACAGCGTTAGCACTCACGATGCCCAGTAGAAGGGCGAGAGATTTGAGAATCTTCATGATTGTTTCTATTTTTCCTTGTTTTTATCATTTACCAGATATACGAATGTGCCATATTTGAGCTTTGCCTTGTTCTTTCGGATAGCCTTGCTGATGGCATTGGATGTCTTTGAATAGGCCTGCTGGATAGCCTGCATTCCCCATTGTGAGAAAGAATCGCCTGTATTGCCGTTATTCATGGACATGCTTCCACCCATGGCACTTGAAGCTACATCCTTCGTTGTCTCACGGAACGATGACTGAGGAACATACAGACCTTCGAGTCCGTCCGTATCATAGAGCGATAGGTTGACCTTGACAAGTTGGTCATCCACAAGCAGGGACTTGATGGTTCCCTTTACTCGCTGACCGCCAAAGCCACTCATGATGGCATAGATATAAGCACCTTTCTTAACAACCGTCTCGTTGATTTCCACATCATCGAGCAGCCGAAGACGAACGCGTGAACCATCCACGGCCTTGATATCCTCATCAATAATTGCCTTGATCAGGTTCGGCTCTGCATCAACGTCAGCAATCGTATTGAAATAGGACGACGAGGTACGTACCTTCTTGACCATCTGTCCAGGCTCTTCATCCTCTGATGGCGCCGTCACAGCTTTGTCGTTGATCTCGACTGTTCCGGTGACCACCTTGCCAGTATGCATGGTGTCCCGATTGGCAAGATCCTCTGCACCCTGAGTGATACCACCCACTGAACCACCGGCTTTCTGCGTTCCAGCGAGTCTTGCCTTGGCAAGAGCCTCTTCAAGTTCTGCAAGAGCCTGAGCCTGGGATGTTTCATGTCGGGCAAGCCTGTCATCCTCGGAATAGGAAGGAAACTCTCCGTCCCCTATGGCTTTACCTTTTTCGGCACTTTGACGCAGTCTTTCTTGGAGGGAAGCCTCCAGCTCTGCCGTCCTTTGGGCTGCGTCTGCATCGAGGAAGGCAAGGTCTTCATCCGAGTATTTGGAATCATAGTCCTCTGTTTGTGGTTTGTCATCATCCTGTTCAATACCTTCCACTGCGCTGAAGTCGGAGATCTGTCCGAAGGAACGCTCCATGGCATCACGCTTCGAACCGATGGCATCGCCTTTCAGCTGTGCCTTTGGAAGTTCTGCGTTCAGATACTCCGTGGTTTCAAGATCAGACGGCACTTCCGCTGTTTCCGTATGGAAGATGTCAATGATGAAGTAGCCGGTGGCGAGCAGTGGAATGTAGATGATGGCGGGAAGCATGTATTTGGGTTGCTTCCAGTTAATCTGTCTTAGATTCATATTCAAAAAGTTTTAATCAACAGCCTGTAGAGCCCACTTGGAAATATTCTTGTGTAGCTTGTCTCTACGCAATGAGTCAAGAAGCTGCTCCTGACGGTCAGATACTGTCTGGTGAGTTTCCGATGGAGCATTCACAACACGGATAATACCGACGATGTTCCATAGGAAGCATCCGATGACTACACCGAAGACTATGCAGAGGAAGGCACGCTGGTGTCCCACAGCCCATGCCTGTATTCTTGCAGCCAAAAGGTCTATACGTGTCCATCGGGCAAAGCGTTTGCCTGCATCGACCTCCTTCTCATAGCGTTCCTTATATTGGGGATCTGCCTTATCCGGCATCTTTTCCCCGATGATGAATTTCTTCCAGCCCATAGTGCTTAATAGTTTACTTTGGTTTTCTGTTCGATGTCCTTGTTCAGGAGCGTACGCCAGTTTGTGATAAGCAGACCATGAGGGTTGTTCTCGGTTCGAGGCACTCTCTTGAGCTGTCCTGCAGTCACGAGTTCTCGGGTCAGAATACTTGTTCGACGCTCAATACGCTGTCTGCCGTAGTAAGTGAACTCCATCTTCTCCTTGTTGAAGCTGATTGAGTCACAGAAGATGCTGAACACGGCACTTGTTCCCATGATGTTATTGTAAAATCCTTTCTCCTTGAGGTTTCTACGCA
>DCIS01000167.1:0-12109 GCA_002317475.1 Prevotellaceae bacterium UBA1720
GCCGTTTTTAATTGAAGAGAGCTCAGGACTATATGTCTTGGGCTCTTTTTGCATATAAATACATGCGGGATTCTCCTACTCTCCCACGCAATGGGGCTTTTGGCGACGGCCAAAATGCAGTATAGGATTATTGGTGTTAGAGTGTCTTCAGCATCTGGGCAATAATGATAGGGTCACCACCGAGGGACTGGGCTTTGCGCAGATCTGCGGTTGCCGCTTTACGCTTCTTCATGTCTATGTAGCAACTTGCACGTGAGATAAGGTGTTCTGGGTTTGTGGGTTCTAGTTCGATGGCCTTATTGAGGTCCTTGATGGCCAGTTCGTAGTTCTTGCGCTGCTGATGCATACCTCCACGGATATTATGATAGAGGGCATTGTTGGGGAAGATGTTGATTAGGCGCGTGATTTGCTCCATTGCCTCCTGTGGTCGCTTGTCTTTATCATTGAGCAAGGCGAGTCCGAGGAGTGCTTTTTCGTTGTTAGGGTTCAGTTCTATTAGTTTTTCATAGTCAAGGCGTGCCTCTTTGTACATACGCTTGCTGGTACGAAGATAAGCACGGAAGAAGAGTGCCTCTTGATTATTATCGTTTTGTTCCAATACGGCAGTGTAGTCGTTAAGGGCTCTGTCTGCGTTTTCCTGACGCATATACAAGGCGGCACGATTTAGCAAAAATTCGGTAGATGTAGGTACTAGGTTGATGGCATTGCCGTAACTGGTTAGGGCCTCTTGTGTGCGGTTTGTGCGCTCTTGAATCTGCCCTAAATAGTTATACAGAATACTGTTGCTTTTTAGAGTAGGTTCTGCCTTAATGGCCTGCAAAAAGAACTGCTCTGCTTGAAGCAGACTATCCTGCTTCAGCAGAGCGATTCCTTTCTCTATGGACTCTTGGTAACTACTCTTTGCCTGCTCTTGGGACATGGCGGTCAGAGAACAGACCGTGAACATTGTTGCCAAAAGTACCTTGTTACTTTTCATTTTGGAAGTGCTAGTGAAAACTTTTTCCACAATTTCCATTCTCTACCTTTCTTTGGAGAAGAGTTGAGTGGGGAGTAATCCTTATTTGTTCTTAATATACTCCACGATCCACTGTCCTACCTCTTTTGTACCATACTTACCTGCACCTTCAACTTGAATCTCAGGTGTACGTACGTTCTGGTCGAGGCTGGCATTGACTGCCTCACGAATGAGCTGACCCTCTGCCTTGAGGTCAAAGTATTCATAGAGCATAGCTACGGAGAGGATCTGTGCCAAGGGATTGGCGATATTCAGGCCCTTTCCCTGAGGCCATGAACCATGAATGGGTTCAAAGACGGGAGTGTGCTCGCCAGTAGAGGCACTAGGCAGCAGACCCATCGAGCCGGTGATAACAGATCCTTCGTCGGTAAGGATGTCACCAAAGGTGTTCTCTGTCACCATTACGTCAAAGAAGCGGGGATCCTGGATCATGCGCATGGCTGCATTATCCACGTACATGAAGTCGGTCTCCACATCGGGGTATTCTGTCATAATCTCCTGTGCAACCTTGCGCCACAGACGACTGCTTGCCAGGACATTAGCCTTGTCTACTACGGTCAGATGCTTGCGGCGCTGACGGGCATACTGGTAACCTACGCGCAGGATACGCTCAACTTCAGGACGAGTGTAGTAGTTGGTATCCAAAGCCTCTTCTACGCCATCAGCGTTGATGGTAGGCTCTACCTTTTTACCGAAATACATACCGCCAGTCAATTCACGAATGCATACAAAGTCGGCACCCTTCACCATATCATCCTTGAGGGGTGACTTGTGAATCAGGCAGTCAAAGGTCTCAACGGGACGGATATTGGCATAGAGGCCAAGCTTCTTGCGCATAGCCAGCAAACCCTGCTCAGGACGCACCTTGGCATTGGGATTGTTATCAAACTTGGGATCGCCTACGCTGGCGAAGAGAACAGCGTCAGCCTCCATACAGGTCTGGAAGGTATCTTCGGGGAAGGGATCGCCAACCTCGTCGATAGCGTGTGCACCGCAAAGTGCCTCCTTATAACTAACTTCATGCCCAAACTTCTCTGCAATAGCGCTACATACGGCAACGCCCTGTTCCATAATCTCTGGTCCGATACCGTCACCGGCCAGAACTGCAATTTTTAATTTCATCGTGTTTTATTCTTCAATTAAATTCAACATCTTGATAGTGGCTTTGATGGCAGCTTCTGTCTGGTCTGCATCAAGGCCTCGGGTACGGTAGTTCTTACCATTGTATTCCCAAGAGATAGTGGTCTGAACCAAAGCATCGGTACGTCCACCGGGCGGGATGGTTACGACGTAATTGGTCAGCCATGGGAAGGTGCGCTCCAGTTTGTTGCGATAGATGTGACGCACGGCACGCACGAAAGCATCATACATACCATCACCGGTGGCAGATTCCTCATATTCCTGTCCGTTGATCTCTAGTTTTACGCAAGCCTGAGGATGCAGGCCGTATGCTGTAGAGACCATGTAAGACACTAGTTTTATACGTTCATCGGGAGCATCGTGATGCAAAACGTCGGCGATGATGTAGGGCAGGTCGTCAATAGTAACATGCTCTTTTTTATCGCCCATCTCGTTGATGCGTTTAGTTACACGACGCATATCCTCATCATTGAGGTGTATGCCTAATTGTTTGAGATTTTGCTCGATATTTGCCTTACCTGACATCTTGCCCAATGCATATTCACGGCTACGGCCGAAACGCTCAGGTAGGAGAGGGTTGACATAGAGTTTGCCCTTCTTGTCACCATCGGCGTGTACACCAGCGGTCTGTGTGAAGACATTCTCGCCCACGATGGGGGTATTCGAGGCAGTGGCGATGCCAGAATAGCTTTCCACTAGACGTGATATGGCATTGATACTCTGCTCATCAATACCTATCGTTGCATGAGGAGCCATATCGTTGAGGACTGCCACTATACTGCTGAGGGAAGCGTTACCGGCACGCTCACCCAAACCATTAACTGTGGTATGTACACCTTTCGCACCAGCCTCTACGGCAGCAAGCACATTGGCTACGGCCAGGTCGTAGTCGTTGTGTGCATGAAAGTCAAAATGCAGCTGTGGATAACGGTCCACCATAACGCTGATCAGTTCCTTTGTCTGGACAGGAGAAAGGATGCCTAGTGTGTCGGGCAGCATGAAACGCATGACGTGCCCATCCTCCTTGTTACTATGGTGGAGTTTCTCGCCCATATCTTGCAGGGCGTCGAGCATGCCAATGACGTATTCGGGACTGTTCAACATACCGTTCGACCAGTCCTCCAGGTAGATGTTCACCTGCAGACCGGCTTTATTGGCCATCATCACGTTCTCGCGGATGTCCTTCCAATGCTCTTCTGGAGTCTTGCCTAGTTGACCACGACAGTGCTTCTCTGACCCTTTAGTCAGCAGATTGATCACCTTACCCCCAGCGCGCTTAATCCAGTCGATGGATGCCCCGTTGTCACAGAAACCTAAAACCTCTATCTTGTCCAGTTTGTTGGCGTTCTTTGCCCATTCACAAACAGCACTTACACATTTGAACTCGCCTTCGCTGACGCGAGCAGAAGCAATTTCCAGACGGTCCACCTTCACTTGCTCCAGCAACTTGCGTGCTATAGAGAGTTTCTCCGATGCGCTAAAAGCAACACCGGAGGTCTGTTCACCATCACGCAGGGTGGTGTCAAGTACTTCGACTAATACCTTATTATTCAATTATCGATGAATAAATAATAGTGAATAATTCTTTTCTTTAGGCTTTTTCCCAAGCCTCAATCTTGTCCTTGCTCTCCAACAGGAAGTCGATGTCGTCGAGAGCATTCATCAGGCAGTACTTCTTATAACCGTTGATGGCGAATTGCTCGTTGTGACCAGTAGTTATGTTCGTGACGGTCTGGTTGGGCAGGTCTACCTTTACCTCAGCCTGAGGATTAGCCTTGACGGTCTCAAAGAGCTCTAGTTGGAACTCTCGGCTCACGATGATGGGCAGCACAAAGCAGTTGAGTAGGTTGTTGCGGTGGATGTCTGCGAACGAATTGGAGATAACCACGCGAACACCGTATCCGGCAATGGCCCATGCTGCGTGCTCGCGACTCGAACCTGAACCCCAGTTCTGACCACCGATGATGATCTCGTGAACACCCTTCTTGGGTTCTTCGCTAAACTCAGGCTTGTTCATTACAAAGTCTGCAACGGGCGTACCGTCTGCATTGTAGCGTATGTCGTGCATAAATGCATCGCCATAGAACTTAGGATCACGCGTAGTGAATGCCAGATAACGTGCGGGGATGATATTATCTGTATTGTTGTTGTCAATCTCGATAGGAATACAAGTTGACTGGATAATGTCGAATTTTTCTTTAGCCATAACTTTAGATTTTTCTAGGGTCAGTAATTACACCTGTAATGGCACTTGCTGCCACGGTCAGAGGTGATGCCAGGATAGTGCGTGCACCAGGACCCTGACGTCCTACGAAGTTACGGTTTGAGGTAGAGATGCTGAGCTTTTCTGCAGGCACTTTGTCGGGATTCATGGCCAGACAACTTGAGCATGAAGGGAGACGCAACTCAAATCCTGCTTCCTCTAGGATCTTGTCAATACCTTCGTCCACAATCTGCTGACGTACCAGCCAACTGCCGGGTACGAGCCAGGCTACGACGTTGTCTGCTTTCTTCTTGCCCTTCACTACTGAGGCAAAGGCGCGGAAGTCCTCGATGCGTCCATTGGTGCAAGCACCCAGGAAGCAGTAGTCCACGGGTGTGCCCTCCAGTTTTTGTCCAGGTTCAAACTGCATGTAGTCCAGCATGCCCTTCAACTGAGTCTTCTCACCTTCGCTCATACTCTCGTAGGTGGGGATGGTACCGTCGATAGCGATACCTGCACCGGGGTTCGTACCATAGGTGATGCGTGGAGCAATGTCTTCAGCCTGGTAAGTCACTTCCTTGTCGAATACAGCGTCCTCATCGCTCTTCAGGTTCTTCCATTCCTCGACAGCCTTATCCCAGTCAGCACCTTTGGGCGCATATTCACGACCTTTCAGATACTCGAAGGTTACTTCATCTGGAGCGATGATACCGGCACGGCTACCCATCTCGATGGACAGGTTGGACAGGGTTAGACGCCCCTCCATGCTCATGTTGCGAATCGTACTGCCGGCATATTCAACGGCATAACCTGTAGCACCGCTGGTGGTCATCTGTGCCATGATGTACAGGGCTACGTCCTTGGCTGTAACGCCAGCCTGCAATTCGCCTTCGATGTTGATGCGCATCGTCTTGGGTTTTGACTGCAGGATACATTGGCTGGCCAGCACCTGAGCCACCTCGCTCGTGCCGATACCCATGGCAATGGCACCTACGGCACCGTGGGTAGAGGTGTGAGAGTCGCCGCAAACGATGGTCATGCCAGGCAACGAGAGTGCCTTCTCGGGACCTACCACATGGATGATACCATTGTCCTTCGTACCCATGGCGAAGTGCTTAATGCCAAACTCCTCGCAGTTTTTGGCCAGTGTCTCCACCTGTTTGCGTCCGATAGGGTCGTCGATTCTCTCTTGCTGATCACTGGGTGTATTATGGTCGGGCATGGCTATCACATGGTCGGGGCGGAATGCCTTGATACCCTTGTCGCGCAAGGCGTCAAATGCCTGAGGACTAGTCACCTCGTGCGCATACAGTCTGTCAATATATAATTGTGTTGGGCCATCCTCCACGTTCTGGATGACGTGCTTGTCCCAAATCTTGTCAAAAAGGGTAGACCCCCTCTGTCCTTCGGACATCTCCCCCATAATGGGGAGTTTTTGGTTTGTATTGCTACTCATCTGTATATATATGTAATTTTCTCTATTTCATCAATGATTGTATTTAGCACGTTGGCTGTGTCATAAAGCACATTGTCATTTTTGAATCTAATGACTTTGAATCCGTAACGTTCCAATATTTCTGTCCGATAGGCATCTTCTCCCAGTTGTTCGTCTGTAAAGTGGTAGGCACCATCAACCTCAATAATTAGTTTCTTCTCAAGGCATGTAAAGTCAGCGATATAGTCGTTGATGATATGCTGCCTCCTGAATCTCACACCCAAATTCATGCCGCTAAGCAATTTCCACATCATCCTTTCGGCTTCCGTTGGGTGGCTACGGTTTTCTTTGGCAAATCTTTTTAAAATGGTGTATCTGTCTGGACTGGCGGTTTTAAAGAACGTGTAGCGTTCATGTTCCATTGCTCAGTACATTTTGAAAACTCCCTCCCCATTATGGGGGAGGGTTGGGGAGAGGGTCTTCGTATTAGTTCTTAAACTTATTTATTGCGTCGATATATGCTTCAACGGAAGCGGTTACGATATCGGTATTGGCAGCAAAACCATAGTAGACGTTCTTGTCGAACTCTACTGATTGGTGAACCTTGGCTAGGTCATCAGAGCCCTTTGAGATGGCTTGGATAGTAAACTCCTTCAAGGTCATTTCGCGGCGAATGATGGTCTTTAGTGCCTTCAATGCGGCATCTACAGGACCGTTGCCACTGGCTGCAGCCTCAAATTTCTCGTTGCCGATCAACAGGCCGATACTAGCTACCGAACGTGTGCCCTTTCCGGCTGTTACCTGTAGGTAATCCAGTTTGACGTTCTGTGTTGCACTGCGTTCTGCACCTGCCAGGATCAGGATATCATCGTCGGTCACCTCCTTCTTCTTGTCTGCCAAAGCCAGGAAGTCTGCGTAGATCTTGTCCAGTTTTTCGCCCTCGACGTCCACACCATTGATGTGCAGTCTGTGCTTCAAGGCAGCACGTCCACTGCGTGCGGTCAGTACGATGCTGGCCTCATCGATACCTACCTCCTTGGGATCCATGATCTCGTAGGTGGAGGCATTCTTCAGCACACCATCCTGATGAATGCCGCTCGAGTGTGCAAAGGCATTCTTGCCCACGATAGCCTTGTTGGGCTGTACGGGCATGTTCATCAGTGAACTGATCATGCGACTCGTGGGGTATATCTTCTGTGTATTGATATTCGTAGTGATACCCAGGTCGGGGTGCGTCTTGAAGATCATTGCTACCTCCTCCAGCGAGGTGTTACCTGCACGCTCGCCGATACCGTTGATGGTCACCTCCACCTGGCGTGCACCGTTCAGCGCACCTGCGATGGTGTTTGCTGTAGCCATTCCCAGATCGTTGTGACAATGGGTTGAGAGGATACTCTTGCCGGCAGCGAAGGCATCTACGTGCTCATACAGGTATTTGATCTTTTCACCATACTCGTAGGGGGTGCGGAAACCCGTGGTGTCGGGGATGTTGCATACTGTTGCACCAGCCTTCGTTACAGCATCTATCACGCGTGCCAGGTACTCGTTGTCCGTGCGGCCAGCATCCTCAGCGTAGAACTCCACGTCTTCCACATAGCGCTTGGCATATTTTACAGCAGCCACGGCACGCTCGATGATCTCCTCGGGCGTAGAGTTGAACTTATAGCGGATATGGCTCTCGCTTGTGCCGATACCCGTATGTATGCGTCCTCGCTTAGCGTACTTCAGCGCCTCGGCTGCCACGTCGATGTCCTTCTCCACGGCGCGTGTAAGGGCACAGATGGTGGGCCATGTCACAGCTTTGCTGATCTCAATCACGCTGTTGAAGTCACCGGGTGAAGAGACGGGGAAACCTGCCTCAATGACGTCTACTCCCAAAGCCTCCAATTGGCGTGCCACTTGTATCTTTTCTACTGTATTCAACTGGCATCCGGGCACCTGTTCGCCGTCACGGAGGGTCGTGTCAAAAATAAAAAGTCTGTCACTCATAATCTTTCTACGCTATACCTTATTATATATTAAGAAACGGGGTATGTTGTTCGTTCATGTTCCTGTGCCTCGTTCTTCTTATAAATATTGAGCAACAAAGTTACGAATAAAAAGAAAATTGAGCAAATTATTTGCTGTTTTTTAACCAAAACCCTCATTTAACTGCAAAAATGTTTGTTTTGCACCCTGTATTGTGCTAAATTTGTAGTATGAAAGTTTTCCTGCGTGATGATATTGAGCAAATGGGGCAGACCGAGGTTGATGAACTTCTCCTCAGGCTTCCAGAATGGCGACGAGAGCAAGCTTTGCGTTTCAAGCATCTGTCTGGACGGCGCGAGTGTGCTTCCGCTTTCCTGCTTCTTGCCGATGCTTTGAGGTCGGAGTATGGCATTACCCATATTTCTCCCTTTCTCTTGAGCGATCATGGTAAACCCTCATTGGTGGATCATCCCGACATTCATTTCAATCTCAGCCATTGCCGTTCGGCAGTCCTTTGTGTGATCGATGACTCTCCTGTAGGGTGTGATGTCGAAACTATCCGCACTGTCCGCCCCAGTCTTCTAGCTTATACCATGAGTGCTGAGGAGCGAGCCTTCATCGAGTCCTCTCCCAACACCGACCTGGCCTTCACCATGTTATGGACTAGAAAGGAAGCCCTTCTCAAACTTACGGGCGAGGGGGTAGGGAGCGCCATGCACCACATTCTCCTTCCCGAGCGCCTTGCTGATGCTCGTATCCATATCGATACAACTATCTGTGAGGGCTATGTGTATAGTGTGGCGAGGAAACTCTGAGAGGTCAGATTTTTACTTTCGCCTGTACCGTGATGTCATTCTTCACTGCGCTGTAGATGGTTTGCAGGCTACTGCCCTGCTTGTCGCGATCAAAATAGCGGGTGATGCCATACTTCAGTTCCAGTGTCAGCAGTTTATCCCATAGTTGGCAGCGTACGATGCTAGAGGCGCGTACACCATGCCCACTAAATGATGGGATATATGTCATTTCCGAGACATTCGCTTCGTATAGGTAGATGCGGCTGTCATAGTCATCCGTGTGGAAATAGATGCCATTGACAGTGAAGGAGAAGACTCCTTCCTTCGGTGCTTTGATTCCGTGTCTGTCTTCGTTTCCGTTTTCGTTTTTAGGCCGAGTTTTCGTTTTTACCTCGTATTTCACCATGCTTCCCAGTGCTTCGCCGTAGCTTCCCTGTTGTGTGTGGAACATGGCAGAGTGTGTAAAGTGCCATTGTTCGTTGGGGGAAGACATCAACCATTGTAGGCGGAGGCGGTGATCCGTGATCAGCCCGTCAGACTGCTCTTTCTGCTTGATGTTATACCTTATTTTTATCGTGCTGCGTCTGGTTATTTGGCATGCACCATCCGTCATGGCATCCCATCCACCGCTGCTTTTTTTCAGTCCATAGCGTGGCCAGGGGTTGTAGAAAACATCCATGTAGGCAGCCAGTTGCACGCCATCCCAGGGCGAGGCATCCAGTCGTAGCATGCCACCCGTCTCGTTTTGCACCGCTCCACATTCGCTCAGAGCACTGCTATAGAAACTATAATAGTGGTAGTTGTAGTATCGCTGCAGGGCAGTGATGGTGTATCGGGCAGATGGTCTCCAGCTGACGCCATTGAGGGTGGCAATGCCATGATGCTGTCCATTGTGAGCTGTTTCGCCGAAGATGTTCCAGCGGTATGCCTCGTAGCTGTAGTTTGCCCCCAAAGCACCAAACCTATTCCCTTGTGGATAGAATCGGCGATAGGTGGTCGTTCCTGGTTCCAGTGTCCTGTCCGTCTGCTGATAGTAACCCGTCAGTCCCGTACGCCATCCTCCCCGGTGCCAGGTCAGGTTTCCGCCCATGGCATCCACGCTCAGCACCCCTTTCTTGTTGTACTCCAACTCTGTGCGGTGATAGCCATCCTTTACGATGGTCTTTACTGTGGAGGGGCTATCCTTATCCTCTGAGGCATTGAGGGTGGCATCCCATTTTCTGTGACTGTAGAATACGGAGAGAGAGATGTGAGGTAGGGATAGAGTGGTGGCTATGCCTCGCATGAAGTTAGACTCGTCTGTGCTACGTGCGGGACGGATCCCTTGTGATTTCCTTTGCAGGGCAGTATTCCATTTGCCCATACCGAAACCTTGGTTCAGTACCAGTCCCTGTCCGAATGCAATTTTGTAGTCTCCTGTGGCAAGGGATGTCAGGCGCAGTCCATTACTTGTGTGTGAAAGTGGCATATCTTGTAAGTAAAGATATGCTCCATAACTATCAATGCCACGCTCTCCTGCGTCGCGTTCCATCTTGATTCCGGCGGCGAAGTGACCGGGTATTACCATGCGGTAATAAGCCTTGTTGTACAATGGAGATCCCCGATATCCTTTCTGAATCAAATACCCTCGGCGATGGTAGAGGGGAATGTCGATACGAGTGGCAAACTCGTTTTGCCTATACTGCCAACTCTTCTTCCAATCCTTTTTCCATGTCTCTTTCAAACCGTCAGCATGAAGTGTGTCTCCTTGGTTTGTGTCTGCATGCTCTGCCTCGTCTACATAGAAGAATAAGGGGAGATACTGGCGTTCCTGGTAACTGATGCTGGTGAGGAGGATGAGTTCGTTGAGGCTGTGCATGCCATGGTGGTAATCGCGGTATTGTACAATCTGCTCTATCTGCCTCTCTGACAGGAAAGGGATATGGCGCAGTTGCTGGGGTGTAGCCGTGTTGATATTGAGTGGGTGGAGATGGAGCTGCTGCAGTTCCTCGACGTAATCGCCCCAATCCTGCTGGTCGGCCCAGTCCTCGTTGGTAGTGAGGAATTCCATGAACTCCTCCCACTGCATAACACGTTGCCCCTTCATGGTCAGTGAGGCCAGAAGGGGCAATAGTATGATTATGGTCAGACGACGTGGCGTCATAATGTCCGACAGAATATACTGTGTGTTTGGAGTTAGTGACTGCGAAGGGTTTAGTCCACCTTGTTGATAGTAAGATGGGGATAGGGGAAACCAATACCCTGGCGGTTGAACTCGGAATAGATCTTCTCCTGAGTGTCAAAGAACACACCCCAGTAGTTGGCACCTTCTGTCCAGAGACGAACGGTGAAATTGACGGAACTGTTGGCCAATTCGCATACACGGACGAAGGGTGCTTCGCCGCCATCCTTGATGATGCGCTGGTCCTGATTGATGATCTCCGCGATGACTGTCTTGACCTTCTCGATATCCTCGCCGTACTCCACGCCGATGGTGAGGTCTACGCGGCGATGAGGTTCAGAACTGTAGTTGGTGACGGTGCCGCTGGAGAGCGAACCGTTGGGTACATGGATCTGCTTGTTGTCCACGGTGACAATGATGGTGTGGAAGATCTGGATCTCTTTGACCGTACCGCTGACGCCCTGTGCTTCGATGTAGTCGCCTACGCGGTAAGGCTTGAACAGGAGTATGACGATGCCACCTGCGAGGTTCTGCAGGTTACCGCTAAGTGCCATACCGGCAGCCACACCAAATGATGCGAGCAGGGCGGCAAATGAGGTGGTGTTGATACCCAGTGCACTGACAACGGTGATGATCAGCAGCACGTTCAAGAGCACGCTGACGATGCTGCGCAGGAAACTCTGGATGGTGGGATCCATCTGTCGGCGCTCCATCATGCCGATGAGAATCTTCTTGATGAAGTTGATGATGGCACGACCTACGAAATAGATCAGGACGGCGATGAGGATGCTCTTGCCTGCCTCTACTGCGTATGAGGCACACTGCTCCATGACGTGCTGGAGGGTGCTGGTGTCACCAGAGATCAGTTCCTTGGCCGTTTCGGTCATCTTCTCGGGCGCATTCTGTACTAAGGTGTCGACAGCATTCTCTGCTGCTAGGGGATCTGCTTCTAGGAAAATCATGGTTGTAAGAATTACTTGCGGTTAATGGTTTGTGCGCGGTCGGGACCTACGCTGACAATGGTGATGGGGGTCTCGAGTTCCTTTTCCAGATAGTCGATGTATGAAGCAAAGGCTGCGGGGAACTGGTCGGGAGAGGTGATACCTGTCAGGTCGGTCTGCCATCCGGGAATCTCCTTGTATACGGCCTTCCAACCCTCGGTCTCGTAGGGCATCTCGGTGGTGATGACGCCATCCTTCTCGTATGCCACACAAGCCTTGATGGTCTCGAATGTGTCGAGCACATCACCCTTCATCATGATGAGCTGGGTCACACCGTTAATCATGATGGCATAACGCAGTGCTACGAGGTCCACCCATCCACAACGGCGGTTACGTCCGGTTACGGCACCGTACTCGTGTCCGATTTCGCGGATCTTGTCGCCTGTCTCGTC
>DCIS01000167.1:12206-27608 GCA_002317475.1 Prevotellaceae bacterium UBA1720
GCCACACCCAAGCCTGTGCATACACCACCGCTGACGGTGCTTGAAGAAGATACGAAGGGGTAGGTGCCGTGATCAATGTCAAGCATAGTGCCCTGTGCACCCTCTGCCAGGACGTTCTTACCCTCGCGCAGCGCCTTGTTCAGCTCGATCTCGGTGTCGGTGAGGGGGAATGAACGCATGTACTCGATGCCCTCCATCCAGAGTTTCTCCTCGTCGGTGATATCGTAGTCAGTATAGTTGAGGTCACGCAGAATCTGCTCGTGACGAGCCTTCAGTGCGGCGTATTTTTCGGGGAAGTTCTCCAGAATGTCGCCTACGCGCAGACCTGTACGGCTAGCCTTCTCGCTGTAGGTGGGACCAATACCCTTACCTGTGGTACCAACTTTCGACTTGCCTTTGGCAGCCTCGTAGGCACGATCCAGTACACGGTGAGTGGGGAGAATGAGGTGAGCACGCTTGCTGATGTGCAGACGATCCTTGATCTCGTAGCCTGCAGTCTCCAGTTCCTTGGCTTCGGCCATGAACAGGTCGGGAGCGATGACGCAACCGTTACCGATGATGTTGATCTTGCCTTCGTCGAAGATACCTGAAGGGATGCTGCGAAGCACGAACTTCTTTCCTTCGAAGATGATGGTGTGACCAGCGTTGGGACCACCTGCGAAGCGTGCTACGATGTCATATTGTGGGGTGAAAACATCTACCACCTTACCTTTGCCTTCGTCACCGAAGACTATGCCCAGAAGGGCGTCTACTCTTCCTTTTGTCATTTGTCTTTTTGTGTTTAGGATTATATCCGACTACAAAGATACATATTTTATTTTAATTCCATGCTTTGCATGAAGGAAATTTCATTCTCAACGGCCATAATTGCTTTACGAAGGGGTAGGGAGACGTTCTGAGGCACGGCTGCCATCTGGTCGCGCAACTCCTCCAACGATCGTTCCTGCAGTTGTTCACCCCTTCCGAGGAGGCGTGCAATGATGAGGTAACCATAGAGCTGTTTCATCTCATGGTCAGATGCAATCCATTCGAAGGCACGTTCGGCGGCATAGGGCAGACGTACGAACAACTGCATCACGGCAATCTGAGCCACCTCGGCATGGGGGGTCTCCTCGACCCAGATGTCAGCCACCTCGGGATAGAAATGCTCAATGGGCATCAACATTGTGGCGAGCAGTTTGCATTCACGGATATTCTCGTTCCAGAGTTGCTGTGCCAGACGATGGTCGGGAGTAAACTCGCGGGCAATATCCATGAGGCGGGGCAGTTCGACGCCAAAGATGAGTTTGTAGGGCATGCCTACCTCGCGCATCTTGGCAGACAGGATGCCGTTCATGCTGGCACGCAGTTCCTTTTTGATGTCGAGGATGACAGACCCTCTCTGTCCTTTGGACATCTCCCCCATGATGGGGAGAGTTTGGTTTGTATTGTCGTTCATAATCGTTGAACAATCCTTAATCGTTAGTTGAATAATCTCTACTGTAACGGAGCATTTGTTCGGTGAAGGACTCGTCGTAGTGAGGCACGATGTCGGTGATGACGCCATCAGCGTTGTGTAAGACCTCGTATCGGGGGTTGATGAAGCCCTTGTAGGGTGCAAGGTTGAGACGCTTGTAGCGTGCCAGTACTTCGGCGTGAATCTGGACATCCACTTTAACACCGTATGTTTCAACCAGGGCTTTTGCAGCCTCATAGTCGCCCTCGCTCTTGATACGTTGCACCTCAGCCAGCAGGGTGGCAAAGGCATTGCGCAGAGTGGGGTAGGACAGAACCTCAAGGTACGTCTTCCCCTCGCGCTGGATGAGACGGATGGCTTCGGGATAGTGGGCCTGTGTCCAGTGAGCAATGAGGGCACGATTGCGCATGTGAGCCTCCTCGACTTGACAGCCGGGCTCGATACGGACGAGCTGGGTCATCAGTCCGTTCATCAGGTAACTGTAGTATTGCGCCTTGTATGCCTCTGCTTTGGGTGTGAGATCCAGCTCAACGAGTTTGGGGTCGGCCAGGTAATAGAGACCGAAGAGATCGGCACGAGCCTCCTCGATGGTGCTGCCGTAAGCTTTCAGCGCATCAGGATCCACCCCGGGAAGCAGACGTCCAGAACCATGCCCCAGACATTCATGGAGGTCGGTGTGAAGATCGTCGCAGACATCAGCATGCTGGTCAAGCAAGGCCAGCGTCTGGGCGTCAATCACAAATTCCTGACGGAAACCATTCCCCTTTGCGGCCTCGTCATAGGCATGTGTGAGATTGCCGATGGTTACACTCTTGCTGCCATGTGTGGCGCGTACCCAGTTGCTGTTGGGCAGGTTGATGCCAATGGCACTGCTGGGGTAGAGGTCACCTCCTAGGATTGCAGCCACCACGACTCGGGCTGAAACACCCTGGCACGAAGGTTTTTTGAAACGCGCATCCACAGGCGAGTGGTCCTCAAACCATTGGGCATTCTGACTCAGTTTCTCGGTGCGCCCAGTTGCTTTGAGGTCAGTGAAGTTGACGTATCCCTCCCAGCTGGCCTTTAGTCCCAGTGGGTCGCCGTACACCTCGGTAAAGCCATTGATAAAGTCTATGCGTCCAGTGGTCTCCTGTACCCATGCTATGGTGTAACGGTCGAAGGTGGCCAAGTCACCTGTGTGGTAGAAGTCCAGCAACAAGCGGATAACCTCGATCTGCTTCTCGTTCTCGGCATAGGAAATGGCAGCCTCAAGATGCTCCACGATGTGGCAGATTGCCTCACCATACATACCATCACTTTTCCAGACACGCTCGGCCAGACTGCCATCCTCTTGGCGTACCAACTGGCTGTTCATGCCATACATGATGGGCTCCTCGGGATTGCCTTCGCCCTTCTGACGGGCGTAGAAGTCCTCTGCCTCTTGCTGGGTGATGCCTTCCTCGTAGTAGTTGCAGGCCGATGTAAGGATCAGGTCCTCACCGTCAGCTTGGTTGACGCGCTTGGGCATTACGGTGGGGTCAATGATGACGGGGATGAGTGCTTCGTACTGCTCATGGTCGGGGACGTCCTTCATTGCCTCGCGCAGGAACTGCTCACTGAATCCGGGCAGTATCTTTTCTGTAGAATAATGATGATGGATGCCGTTAGAGAACCATACGCGTTTCAGGTACACTATGAACTGCTGGTACTCCTCACTTTGCCGGTCTCCCTTGTAGTTCTGCAGTATCTCTTCCAGTAAATGCCTGATGGGCAGGTTGTAACGGCAGTTCTGATGCCACAAGATGTCTCGTCCCCAAAGCGCTGCCTCGGAGAGATGATAGATGTATGTTTTTTGACGCAATGAGAGCGTTTCGAAACCCTCTACATTGTATCTCAACAACTGCAGGTCTGCGAAACGCTCTTCTGTATATTGGAACTTACGATCTGTCTTCACTTTGATGACTTTTTTATAGCTTTAGCTTTGGCCTTCTCCTTTTCCTTCTTTGCCTTCTCCTTAGCCTTAGCTTTGGCTTTTTCCTTTGCCTTCTTTGCCTTCTCCTTTTCCTTTAAGGCTTTTTCCTTCTCCTTTTCCTCTTTGTCGCGGACGTCGGGAATCTGGTGAGTCAGCTTGTACTGGCGAGGGCTGCATCCATGCAGACGGAAGAATGCTGCGTAGAATGACTGACGGTTGGCAAAACCTACTGCTTCGGAAACCTCCTCCATATTCATGTCGGCGAACTGCTTGTTGATAAGCATGTACATGGCGTCCTTGATACGGTATTCGTTGACAAGGCAGGAATAGTTCTGGCTGAAGCGGAGACTGATTACTGCACTAATGTAGCGAGTGTTGGTTCCCAGGTCGTCTGCCAGCTTCTTGGCAGAATACTCGGGGTCGCGGTACTTTTTCTCCACAATCAGTTTCTGAATGATCTTCTCATAGAGCTGGTCAACCATCTCTACACGCACTAAACTTCTATAAGAGGCGTCCTTCTCTTTCTTTTCTGTAATGTTGTACTTTGCCATTTCCCTATCGAATTAATTGGTGAGTCTTGATCTGTTTGTCGGCCTTTTGCAAAGGTCTTGTTTTATTTATTTGCAGAAAGGTGTTTTGGTTTTTATTTGTAAAGCGATGCAAAGTTATGTCATTTTTAAATGATTAGCAAATTTTTCACCATTTTGTTTTATAAAAAAGTGTTAAAACCTTTCGCTATAAATGTCTTTAGGAAGAAAATGAGCTTTCGGGTTCCTTTATTTTGTCTCCTTTTATTTGACTTTCGGCCTTTTCGTGAGCCTGTAGTGTGAGTGTGTTGGTTGCGATAAGCAGCATCGCCTCGCGTCGACGTTTTTCCAGTACTTCTTCTTGTTTAGCCAGGACCAGTAGTGCGTCAGTGGAGACATTGTCGGGGATGTTTCCTTCTGCTTGTAGTGCCACCATCTGGCTCCTTAGATGGTCCACCTTGGCCTGGGTCAATTTAGAATCCAGTTCGGCATCGCGCAACAGCTCGCGTGTCTTGGTCCAGTCATGGTCCGCTTGGAAGAACTGCTCCAGTTCGCTGTATTGTACAGGCGAGTGGGAGGCATTGTACTGTCGCATCCATACATCCAGGGCTGAATGCTCCTGGACAGCCATGCTGTCTGTAGTGGCGGCTGTCTCCGCCAGTTCCTGCAGCCTTCCCTTGCTGCTCAGGTACATCTCCTTCTTTTTGTCGGTGATGATGCGCTGTTCTTCCATCTTCTTGTGGTTCTCCTGAAATTGATCAACCAGCTTCTCGCGGAATTGCTTGGAGTTTATGCCCTGTAGCAGTCGCTGCAGTTCCTTGTTGTTCTCCTCGGTGAAGTTATTGTAGTCGCTGATAGCTGTTTGTGCTATGAGCAGCTGCTGTTTCAGTTCACCCATTCGTGCCTGTTTCTGCTCCATCACAGCCGTTTCCGTCTGCAGTTGGTTCTCCAGTTTCACCAAACTGTCATTCAACTGGTTGCGTTCGCTTGTAATCTCCTGAACACGCATGGTGATGCTTTCCACTCCATGTTTCATCATGGTTTGCCAATCAGGGATAGTGACATGCTTGCCCAGTTTCTCGAGAAGTTTGGCTTGGGAGTCTGTCTGTTCCTGGCGGCGAGCAGATATCCATTCCACTTCGCGTGCCATCACCTGGCAACCTGTATTGACCTCATTCATGCGAGCGGTCAGGTCGCTTTTCAATTGTTCATGGCGTGCCATGGTTTCTGTCAGTTCGTTGATGCGGTTCTGGTGGAAGTTGTAGTTGTCCAGTTCCTCCTGAGCCTTGCGCACCTCTGTCTCGCAGTTCTCGATGAGCAGGCGTAGCATGGCTGTACGTGCCTCTGCATTTGTGGTGGAGTCGCATGACAGGAAGGAGTTGTCTAGCTCTGCAAACATTGCCCAGTCTTTCACTGCCTCATTTTGAAGGGCGCGTAGGTTTACCAGTTCATCTTCCACAGCGTTCTTGGCAGCTGATATGCGTTGGTAGTTCATTCGTGTCTCCTGCAGCTCCGTTTCCTTGTTGCGCACTTCTGTACGTAGCATGTCCACCTCGGTTTTCATCTCGCCTATCAGCTTGTTCTGCTCCAGCATCGTGTCGCTGTGGTAGGGGTGGTGGGTGGCTCCGCATACGGTGCAGCTCACGCCTTCTCTCAGGTCGCTACGCAACTGTATCACGTTCTGGCTTTTACTCAGGGTGTAGGTGTATTCTTTCTCCTTGAAGCTGCGTTGCAGCAGTCCCAGGTTGTCCTCCATCTGCCGTAGGTTGGATGCCGTCTGCTCCTCTTGTAGGTGCAGGGAGTTGTTTTCCACCTGCTTTTTGTCGATAAGGGTATAGAGGGTATGGATACGTCTCCACAAGGCCTGGGCGCTCAACAGCATCTGACGTCGGCGCTTGAGGTTCATGGCACGTTCCTGCAGACGGTAGCTGTCCTGTCCAAGGATGCTTTGGCGATGTACTGAGAGTTCGTCGGTAGTGGTGTTGATGTCTGCCTCAACTTGCTGGTAGTCAGCAAACACACGCCCCAGAAGGTCGTTTTCCGTACGCTGCTTGCGTTCTGCCTCCTTCAGTTCATTCTCGGTTTCAGCCATTTTTTCTGACAGACGGTCAAGGGCGATCAACTGTTCCACGACCAGTTCGCTGTGCTTCACCATACGCTTGTGTACATCCGTACTTTCTAGACGGGTACGCTTGGCTTCTATCTCCTGCTGCAGGTCATCGATGGCATGGGCTGTTTCTTGTATCTCCTTCTCCAAGGCGTTACACTTGCTGGTCAGGGCCGAAGTCAGTTCCTGAGCCTTTTGACGCACATAAGCATAGGTGTCGTTGTTGCCTTCCAACCTGATGCTGTTGTAGATGGCTGTCTGGCCTTGGTTCAGCAAGACTTCACTGCTTTTGGTCTCGTCTGCACATTGTTTCAGACGCTTTCTTTCATCCTCGTATTCGCGCTGGAGGGTCTCTATCTCGCCCACCAATTCGCTTTCGTGCATCTTCTGTCTACTGCGCTGCCACTCCAGGATATGCAGGCGTTGGAATCGTCCCTGTACATTCTCGAAGGTCTCAAAGCGTTCCAGTTCCTGTTTCTCACCCAGCAAGCCAGCCACTTGTTTGTTTACAGCAAAGAGATGGGTACGCAGCGTCTCTATCTCGCCTTGCAACGCCAGGAATTGGCGCAGGCGATCCTTTTGGTCGCGTGTGCGCATGAGGTTCTCCTCGATGTTGGCTAGTTTGGTCTCGTTCAGTCTCAGTGCATCCTTTACCCTTTGCAGATGAGGTTCACTCAGCAGGTGTTCGCTGACCCTTAGGCGCTTGGCTTCCTCGCGAATTTTCTTTTCCATTTCCACGCGACTCATCTGCTGCTCTGGGGCATTGGCGTCATCCTGAAGCTGGGGTGTCTCAACGATGCCCTCTGTGTTGATTACCTCAGCTTGAATGCTGTTTATGTCGTTGTTTTTATCTTTTTTTCTGAAGAAATTCATCTTTTTCGTAAAATTGTAGCGCAAAGGTACATAAAAATGCGCTCTGAACCAAAAAATATGACTATCTTTGCAAAACAATTCTAACACAGGTAAATGCGCGATCCGTTTCGCGTATATATATAAATAAGGTGAAAAAGGTTTGATACCTCAAATTTGAATTATGGCTCAGAAACCAAGTATACCAAAGGGTACACGCGACTTCTCCCCCATGGAGATGGCCAAGCGTAATTATATTTTCGATACTATCCGCAGCGTATATGCGCTCTATGGATTTCAGCAGATTGAGACCCCAGCCATGGAGAATCTCTCCACCTTGATGGGTAAGTATGGCGACGAGGGTGACAAATTGTTGTTCAAGATTCTGAACAGTGGTGATTTCATGCGTGACATCACTGATGAGCAGATACATCAGGATAGTTCCAACAAACTGGCAACGCGCCTCTGTGAGAAGGGTTTGCGCTATGACCTAACCGTGCCTTTCGCACGCTATGTAGTGCAGCATCGTGATGAGCTGACCATGCCTTTCCGTCGCTACCAGATACAACCCGTATGGCGTGCTGATCGTCCACAGAAGGGTCGTTACCGTGAGTTCTATCAGTGCGATGCCGATGTGGTGGGTAGTGACTCACTCCTGAACGAAGTGGAACTGATGCAGATCGTTGATACCGTGTTCCGTTGCTTCGGTGTGCGTGTGTGCATCAAGATCAACAACCGCAAGATCCTTACCGGTATAGCCGAACTCATCGGCGCTGCTGACAAGATCGTGGATATCACCGTGGCCATTGACAAACTGGACAAGATAGGTCTGGACAATGTCAATGCCGAATTGCGTGAGGATGGTCTCTCGGATGAGCAGATTGAGAAACTGCAACCCATCATCAACCTCTCTGGTACCAACGATGAGAAGCTGGCTGTGATGCGTGAGGCGTTGGTTGGCATTGAGGTAGGGCAGAAGGGTCTAGACGAGGTGGAGTTCGTGCTCTCTAAGCTGTCAGACCTGACCTCAGAACTGGAACTCGACCTCACTCTGGCACGTGGTTTGAACTACTATACCGGTTGCATCTTCGAGGTGAAAGCCCTTGATGTTCAGATAGGTAGCATCACCGGTGGTGGTCGTTACGACAATCTTACCGGCATCTTCGGTATGCCAGGTCTCAGTGGTGTAGGTATCTCCTTTGGTGCGGACCGTATCTTCGACGTCCTGAACCAGCTGGAGCTCTATCCCGAGAGCGTGGTCAGTGCCACTCGTCTGCTTTTTGTCAACTTTGGCGAGGCAGAGGCAAGTTACAGCCTGCCTATTCTGGCAAAGTTGCGTGCTGCAGGCATTCCTTGTGAGATTTATCCTGACAGCGTGAAGATGAAGAAGCAGATGGCCTATGCCAACCAGAAGGCTATTCCCTTCGTGGCAATCGTCGGTGAGACCGAGATGCAGGAAGGCAAGGTCACCCTCAAGGATATGACCACTGGCGAACAGCGTCTGCTGACTCCCGAAGAACTGCTCGAAGCAATGAGATAATAGCCTACGTTTCTTGTCCCATTGACCATTCCATTTCTTCGTTCTGAATGGTATAAATAGGCAAATTATTGGTAAATAACACCCTCGAATGCAACAATTTGCTTTCGGGGGTGCATTTTTTTGCGTAATTAGGCATTCCCTGTCCCAAAAAATGATTATATTTGCAGAACGAATACTTAAAACTAGGTATATCATAAAAAACAACATTTATAATCATTTCTAAATTTCATTACAAAATGATCAATCAACCCGTTGTGAAGCTTGGTATCGTTGGCGTTAGCCGCGACTGCTTCCCCATTGCACTTACACAGGCACGTGTTGCTGCCCTGATGGCAGAAGTTAAGAAGGCAGGTCTGCCCGAAGTTTATGACTGTCCCGTTACTATTGAGAACGAGGTTGACGCTATGAAGGCTCTTGCATGGGCTAAGGAGAATGGCATCAACGCAGTATGTATGTTCCTCGGTAACTTCGGTCCCGAAGGTCCTACCACTATGTTCGTTCAGAAGTTCCAGGGTCCTGCTATGGTTCTGGCAGCTAAGGAGGAAGGCAAGGCTAACCTCGCTAACGACCGTGGTGACGCTCTCTGTGGTGTGCTGAACTTCAGCTACAGCGTAGGTATGCGCCGTTTGAAGGTTTACATCCCCGAGTATCCCAATGTTACTCCTCAGGAGGCTATCAAGGAGCTCTCTGACTTCCGCGCTATTGCTCGCGTAGTTATCGGCATGCACAACCTGAAGGTTATCGGTTTCGGTCCCCGTCCCGCTGACTTCTTCGCTTGCAACGCTCCCATCCAGCCCTTGTACGACCTGGGCGTAGAGGTTGAGGAGAACTCAGAGCTCGATATGAAGTGCCAGTATGAGAAGGTAGCTTCACGTACCGCTGAGATCGAGGCTATCGCTAAGGATATGAAGGCTGAGCTCGGTGATGGTCACACCTATCCCGAGATTATCAACAAGATGGCTCAGTTGGAGCTCGCTATCATGGATTGGTACGAGAACCACAAGGGTGCTTGCAGCTATGTAGCATTCGCTAACAAGTGCTGGCCCGCATGGCAGCCCGTATTCGAGTTCGAACCCTGCTACGTTAACTCTCGTCTGACTGGTCGCGGTATTCCCGTTGCTTGCGAGGTTGACCTCTACGGTGCTGTTTCTGAGTTCATGGCTGAGTGTGCTTCTGAGAAGGCTGCTACTCTGCTTGATATCAACAACAGCGTTCCCGCTGACGTTGTTCCCGCTGGTGCAAACCTCGCTGGTGCAACTCTTCAGGACCTCTACATGGGCTTCCACTGTGGTAATACCTGCTCAAGCTGCATGAAGCAGTGCTCTATCAAGTACCAGTTGATCCAGGCTCGTCTGATGAGTCCCGATATCACCAAGGGCACTCTCGAGGGTCAGATTGCTGCTAGCAAGACCACTATGTTCCGTCTGCAGTCAAACAGCGACTCTAAGCTCGTTTCTTATATCGCTCAGGGTGAGTTCCTGGATATCGATCCTTGCTCATTCGGTGGTATTGGTATCGCTGCTATTCCCGGTTTCGCTCGCTTCTATCGTCACGTCCTCGTTGGCAAGCGCTTCCCCCACCATGGTGCATACGCATTCGACCATGTTGGCAAGATCCTCTTCGAGGCTCTCAAGATGCTCGGCGTAGAGGATATCAACACTCCTCTGCCCGCAGGTCAGCTCTATCCCGGCGAGAATCCTTTCGCAATCTAATCCGCGATCAGGAATCAATCATAGAAAGATGCCCGGTGGTTATTCCATCGGGCATCCTTTTTTGTAATGTGCGTTTTTTTCTTATTCTGAGGGTCCGTAATGCCTTCGTAATGCCTCCGTAACGCTTCTTAATTGAAAAAAAAGCTCTTTGTCAACATCTTTCGTAAGAAGGTTGTTTGGTAGACCCCCTAATCTGTACGTTTCATTCCTTTCCAACCATCATCAGATGCTTTCCAAATATCCCATTTTTGCTACATTTTAGATTGATGATTTGGGTATATGGATAATTGACATTATCTTTGCAAAAACGAAATGGCATGTGGAGACTCAAATCAGCACTCAAAGATTGTCTGGCAGCATTATTGCTCCTTCTGCTTTTCCGTCCGTTTGGGATTGGAGGTGATAAAAATCCTATTGTTGCTATAGCGGGAGTAGTCGTACTGGTGTTCATTTCATCATTGCTTTCATCATTGATGGCAATAGTATTCTTGAGAAAGGAAGCCACTCCTACCTATGAAAGCGAGATGAGAAGGATAAACATTGAGAACTTGATAAACATCCCCCTTCTTGCACTTTTCGTCATAACCTACATTGGTTGGTATTGTTATGGCAAAATCAGTTCTGGATGGGTTGTTGACGGAGTTTTTGTTCTATGGCCCTACTTGTCTGCCGTTGTTTGCGTCATCATCGTCTCAATACCTATATACATTTGGAACAGAGATCAGTTGAAAAAACGATTCCTAAAGGCCGAAATCGAAGAACTGCAAACGCTGAATGCTCTCCTGGAAAGGGAACAGCAAGTGCTACGTTCGAGCCTGGAGAAGGAGATCAAGGATGAGAAAATCACTCTTCAAGGAGAAGGGAAAGATTCTCTCATTGTCAATCCTCTGGATATCATGTACGTTGAATCTGTGGGCAATTACCTCAGTATCGCCTATTTCAACGAATCAGAACTGTGCCAGAAACGACTCCGTAGTTCGCTGAAGGAGATAGAGGAGAAGTTTGATGCCTTCCCCTTCATCATACGTACCCATCGTGCCTTCCTTGTGAACATCAACTTCATCACGCAGGTGTCAGGCAACTCAGCAGGCTATAAAGTGAGCATGTTCAGCACGGATCGCATCCTGCCTGTCTCAAAGGCTAATGTGGCCTTGTTCAGGGAGAAGATAAAGGCATTGGGCAGGGATTTGGGATGAAAAGGTATGATAAAAAAGGCATCCCGATGTGGGATGCCTGTATGTGAGTGGGGAATATGATTGCTATCCTTTAGGTGTATTGTTGGCAGTGCTATTTTTAGACTAATGCCTTGATTAACTCAACCAGTGATGGAATGTCTTGCTCAATAGTGTCCCATAGTTTTTCAGGACTTATTCGATAATAGTCATGCACGAGGACATGACGCATTCCCTCCATCATTTTCCAAGGTATTTGTGGATTATCAGATCGAAACTCCTTTGTCAACTTGTATGTGGCTTCGCCAATGATTTCAACAAGTTTTACATATCCATAAAACTTTATGGGGTCACTCTTCACATCCTCAAGAGTATCCCTTTCTCTACCACAAAGAAGCATGTCGCAAGCCTCGAGGATATGATGTAGGCGTGCAGAGTCGTTAGCTTGCTCTCTCATAGATAAGTACTTTGTCTTGGTTGGCTGATTCCTGGGCAAATGGCATTAATGTGCCATCCTCAACTAGATCAACCTCTCGGCCAAGTATTTCTTTCAAATCCATGTACATTCCACCAATTGTAAAGAGTGTCACATGAGAGTTCTTGTCAAAGGAAACAAGAATGTCAACATCACTATCGGGAGTATAGTCTCCTCTGGAACAAGAGCCAAAAAGCCATACTTTCTCTACTGGCTGATGTAGAAAGTATTGTTGCATTCGTTCTACTAATTGAAGTATGTCGTTGCTCAACATAGGTCTCGTTATAGTATGATGATTGTTGATCTGTGGCAAAGTTACTATTATTCTCTCATTCCACAAAGAATATGTTTTCTTTTTTTGCTTTCGTCTTGTGCTTTTAATGGTGTTTTACTTACGTTTAATCACATTCTCTATAAAAAACCGTCCGCTGATCCTCACGGACCAACGAACGGGCGACATGTCAGTATTCACTAAATAGTTACTCAAAAACTTCACTTCTTATTGAATCTCCATGCCAGATGAAGGACGGCATAGGATGGGATAACGTTGTAGAAGGTCTCTGTGCGACCTTGGGCATCGATAGAGCGCCGTACGTTGGAGAGGTTTCCGAGGATGTCCAGGGCGTCAAGATGAATCTGTAACCTGCTGTTGAATATGCTCTTGGTAAGGCGTGCGTTCCAGACTAATTCGTTGGTATTCATGGACTTGTCGCTGTAGCCTCGACGAGAGTACATGGTAAGGTCTGTGGATGCTTTCATCTGCCATGGCAACTCTATCTGAGCCGTACACCCATAGTCGAAATCACAGGCATTGATTGTGATGAAACTATTCCGCTCAGATGCAGAGTGCGTATAGTGCACGTTGGCTACTGTCGCAAACTCCATCTTGTCTGATGGTCGGAAGGTGAGTTGCAGCAGGTTGTTGAGATAGTTGGAGACAACCACCGACTTCTCCTTGTTGATCATGTCCACTGAGTTGACGTGCTGATAAGAGGCGTTCTCCTTCATCTGCCATTTCCTTCCTTTGTCAAGATAGAACTCAACCCCCAAAGCAACTTGCATGTTCCAGTTGCCATCTACATTCTCAGGCTTGATCTCCCGTTTGCCAGAGAGGTAATCGTACAGGAATCCCTGTGCAATGGAATTTTCTGTCGCCACAAAGTTGAAACTGCTGTTAAACAACGTGTTACACTTGAACTTGTCTTTGTAGCTTGCGCTTATGCTATGTATACGTTCATTCTTTAATTGTGGGTTGTTGTATCGAATATTCAGAGGATCTGTGCTATTGACTGTTGGCACAAGATTCGGAATGGAAGGCAAGCTGTTGACCATAGAATATTTGGCGTCGATTCGTCTTCCGCGTTTTGTGTCATCATGAAGGAAAGAAACGGATGGTTGGAACATCTTTGATTTTCTTGCCACCGTGGTGTCCTGTCGCTGGACGTGATTCATTCGCTCGTGATAATAGGGAGCCAACATGGAAATCGTTAGCACAGACATTCTGTTGTCTTCATCAATCTTTGTCAAGTTGTACGCTATTCCAGGTGTAAGGCTGGTCGTGCGAGTGTTGCTATAGATGCTGTTCAGCGTGTCCTTGTCCTCGTTGACAAACAAAGGATTGTTGGCTTTCTGGTGACTGTAGGCCATACTGAAATATGGAATGATGTATTGCAGAAGTTTGGTGTTCTTGGTCAGCCTTATAGGCATCTGAGGAGAAATCCTGACATCTTGACTCTGTCCCGAATGTGGCATGTGGCGCTTCTGCTTCGTTGCCGATAGTTGTGAGAGGGGATAGTCGAGCAGATAGTTCTCGTAGCTTTTATCGGCATTGTCCTTTATCTGGTAATGACCCGTAATGAGGACATCCAACATGTCGTTATGTGCCGGAGTGAAATTGAAGGTCCAATCGCCGCTTGTATCGAGCCAATGGCCAGTGCCGTGGTGTTGGGATGTGGAGCGATTGATGGCATATTGGCGCAACAAACCGCCTGCATTAGGTGCTGCGATACTGTCCATCCATGCCTTGCCCCATTGGGTGAACATGTTGTCTGTAAATGAGGTGCTGGCACTTTGCGTATTGTTGGCATATTTCAAGTAGTATAACTGTGGCTTGAAATTGAAGTAGATGTTCTTGTACCATTGCGTGGCATGCGTCGTACGGAACAATAATTCCTGAATGGAATATACGGAATGGTCAAAACTCATTTTCCTGTAGAACGACCTTCCAAAGGTATTGCCATGCTGAAGGTATTGCTCTGAAAGAGAGTTGTTGGCCTCGTCCTTCTCCTGATAGGAATAATTCACAGAACCATAGTAGCGAAGGTGGTCAACGCTGCCATAGGTATAGCTGACTCCTGTGCTGTAAATGTCCTTCTTGCCTTCAGTCTGAGTCAGTGCTGACCAGTCGCCATTATCTCCGGGATTGTGATCGTCATTCAGATTGTTGGCATTGCCGTAAAGCATCAACCGTGACTTGTCCGAGAAGCGCAAACCGAACAATCGTCCCATGAACTTTGCCTCGCGTTTCTCATCGTTGTTGTAGAGTGTGCTGCCTGCTCCGCCATCAGCATTGGCCAACCACCCTGTATGGTAGTCGCGTTTTAAGTCAATATCCATGACGAGCTCTTTGGGAACAGACTTCTCTTGGTTCGTGCCAAGCACAGAGAGGGGTGTTCGCTCGTATGATTTCACCTTCTTCACCATATAGGCAGGCATGTTCTCCAGCAACAGTTCGCGATCAGCATCCATAAAGTCCTTGCCATTCAGCAATAGTGATTCCACACGCTGGCCATTGACCGTTATCTCACCACCATCCTTCAGTTCCACCCCGGGCAGTTTCTTTATCAGCGAACGGAGCATGGAGCCTTCAGATAGGTTGAAGGCATCGGCATCATACACCAGCGTGTCTCCATCCATATAGAATTTCAGTTTGGTGGCTTTAACTACAAGTTCGTCAAGATTTATCTCATTCCTTTTAGGTAGTTTATGCAGATAAGCTGCCTTCATCTCGCGGTATTGCTCACTCTTGTACAACCTTGAGATGTCGATTGGTACAAACTTGTCATCATACCCATCTGCCTCAATGTGGATGAGGTATTTGCCTGCTGATTTCAGTTTGGTCTGTACATAACAAAGCCGCTGACCTTGACGGCTGGCACGTGTTACTTGTGCGCTGTCCACAAACGAGCTGTCCTTGGCCAGAAGCAGTCGTGCTGTCATGGTGGAATCTACGTCATCGTGTGTGAGGTGATCCTTGACGCGCATGTAAACGGTCAGTTCGCGTTCCTTGGTTTTACTTTCTTGTGCCATGCAAAAACCATTCACGAGTAAGTAAAGCAGAAAGTGCAAAAGCAGAATGATAGTTTTTCTCATGATGTGCGAAATATTTATTGGTTTGAAAAATCACGTCGGCAAAGTTAGCGACACTTTTTCACCCCTCCAAACATTAGGGATAATCGCACTTGATTCGGGATATTCGCACAAAGATGGGATGAATGGACAAGTATGCTGTTTTGACGAATTTGCTTGAGGTGGGTTCTATAAATTAGCTTTGTTAGATTTTGGGATTATTTTCGAGATCAAAGTGTTAGTGAATGAAGGCGTGATGCGGGCA
>DCIS01000167.1:27658-29243 GCA_002317475.1 Prevotellaceae bacterium UBA1720
GCAAAACGATAGCCCATAAAAATAAATATTCTAGCGGTGGGAATTTATAGAACCCACCTTGACATTATCCTTTCCATACACCACTGATTCCTTTCCAAATGTCCCTATTAGATTTATTTTCTGCAAGATTTTTGTATCAACAAAAGGAAAATTCTAACTTTGTGGAAAAAGAAAAATGCAAAGACTCAAATCGGCACTTAAGGATTGCCTGCTTTCCTCCATTATCCTTGTCGTTTACCATCCCTTTCGTTTGGTTGGAGATGAGACGTCTGTTATTCGTGCCATCATAGGCATCATCTTGATTAGTTTCGTCTTATCCCTTTTGGCATCATGCATTGTACAGAAACTGATAGGGCGGAAGAAACCAACGTGCTATGAGATAGAGGTAAGGAGGTTGTTCTGGAAATTTATTATCAACACCTTGCTTCTTGCAGTTGTACTCGGTTTTTACCTTGGGTGGCAAATGAGAGGTGATTTCCTAGCCATTTGGGATTTTGGCGAGTACTACTCATTATGGCCATTGGCTACATTGATAACAGGTGTGGCTTTTGCTTATCTTCCATTATTCTTCTGGAATCGCAAACAAATGAAGAACCGTTACCTCCATGCTGAGATTGAAGAACTGCAAGCACTCAATGCGCTGTTAGAGTCGGAGCAAAAGATGCTTCGTTCACAACCTGTAAAAGATGACAATGCTGCTGACAAAATTATCCTTCGTGGTGACAGCAAGAAATCTCTGCTCGTCAACCCGCACGATCTCATGTATGTGGAGTCTGTTGGCAACTACCTTAGTATCGTCTATTTCAACGATTCCGAACTGTGCCAGAAGCGCCTTCGCAGTTCGCTAAAAGAGATTGAAGACACTCTTGAGTCCTTCCCGTTCATTGTGCGCACCCATCGTGCCTTCCTTGTCAACATCAACTTCATTACGCAGGTATCTGGCAACTCTGCCGGTTACAAGATAAGTATGTTCAGTACGGATCGCATCCTGCCTGTCTCGAAGGCCAATGTGGCATTGTTCAGGGAGAAGATAAAGGCTTTGGGGAAGGAGTTGGGATGAGAAGGCAGAATATAAAAAGCATTCCGAACCAAAAGTAAGTATGAATTAGCACAAACCCTTCACCTTGCGTCTAAATGCGTTGTAATTCAGCATATTAAATCAGGTGAAGGGTTGGTGAAGGGTTGCCAAACCCTTCACCTCGTCATAAAGTGCTGATTGTCTTGGTGTTGAATACTGAAAAACCGCCAAAGTGAAGGGTTGCCCGAAAAAACTAAATATTTTTCGACGGTTTTCAGTTAGCCATCTATTATCAGTCTACTTTCAGTCTAAAGGGTGCCCTAATGTATCCTATGCATTTCCGCGAGGATTCCGCGAAGAATCCGCGAAGGATCCGCGATGCTATCTCGGAATCACATGCAACCTATCAAAGGGGAAGACTGTCGTTGTTCTACATTCTCTCCTTGGCTGATTCACCTGCACCTGTACCCTTGTATTTGTTCTGGGCGCTGTTGAAACGGTATGATACTCGTAGGGTGAGGGCAGATGAATAGAATTCATTACCCTGACTGATGTAGCAGTTGCCGA
>DCIS01000005.1:0-3177 GCA_002317475.1 Prevotellaceae bacterium UBA1720
GGGTGTCCCAGTGACGAAAACAGGATAACACAACAGCATGCGATTATAATGTGGAACTCACAGGCAACCTCACCCTCACAGCCTACTTCAGGCAGGTTGAGCCATACCACAATGAGATATGGTACACCACCACCGATGGAGACACAATAACAACAAACATTCTCACCAGTCAGATGGGGCTTACGGGCAGCACATACGACTCAGCGAACAGCAGATTTGTAATGACTTTCAGTCAAGACCTGACGAGCATTGAAATGATGGCATTCATAGATTGTAGCACTCTTCAGACTTTCACTATTCCAAGCACTGTAACATTCATTGGCGAAAGTGCGTTCCTAAACTGCACCGCTCTCCAATCCATCACTATCCCAAGCGGTGTACAAACCATTGGGGCCGAGGCGTTCGCTAATTGCTGCGACGTTAGATCCATCACTATTCCAGAAAGCGTAGTTACAATTGGATTACAGGCATTTAAATATTGTGCTGTGACAAAAAGCGGATTATCAAAAAATAGTAATACAACAAATGGCATGCTTGAGGGAAAAGGTTTGTTAATCTGTGACGCAGAGCAAGAGGATGGCCTCTTGACAAAAGGCACTTCTGCTGTCTTCTGTCGCAAATCTGCTACCATTGTCACAATACCAAGCAATGTGAAAAGCATTGGAGATTGTGCATTTTTGGATTGCTGCAACCTTACAACCATTAATATCCCAGACAGTGTGACAAGCATTGGTTATAAAGCTTTTTATGGTTGCAGAAAACCTAGGTCCCTCACCATTCCAAACAGTGTGAGATCCATTGGAGGTCAAGCTTTCGCTAATTGCAGAGACCTTGCTTACATCAAAATGCAAAGTAATCCAAATAATATTGGTACAAATGCATTCTCAAATTGCTTTGTGGTAGGAGATAGTCTCAACACTAGGACTGACCTCTCAAATTATGGCTTAAAAGTATGTTCTTCTGAGCAGAGGGATGGTCTTTTGCTATATAACGATGATGATGAAACAATATCATGCCGCAGTTGGGCAACAGATGTCTCTGTTCCAGTGAATGTTGACTCTCTTAGAGAGGGAACATTCGCTTATTGCGATAATTTGCAAAGGATCACCCTACACAGCATCCCATGGATCGGGGACAGTGAAATTAAGTGTACAACTATTAGGCTAAGCCTAAACGACGAGTCGTTTGTATATATGGGAGACAATAAAGATAACGGAAGTTCCCACCTCACAGAGATGCCTACCTACACCCGAGTGATGAGAAACAAGTGGGGAACCATCATCCTGCCATTTGCTGTGAACATTGACGCAAATAGGGAAAATTATGATTTCTACCAAATTAAAGAAATAAACGGTAATGCATTAACTCTCGAAAAGATAACGGGTGATACACTCGCTGCCTGTACACCTGTCCTCATCCGCATGAGCGAGGCTGCAAAGAATAATGAACAGAAATACGAACTATCTCTGATAGCATCAAATAAGACTATAAAACTTACTATCCCGAATAAGACAGTAGGGGGGTGGTACTTAGTTGGCAGCTATGAAAAGGTGGATATTACCGACAGAAAAGGCTACATCATTAACAACAATGCGTTTTGGAACATTCAAGCGGTCAAGGGTAATAAAAGTGTCTATAACATGGCATTCCATGCATACTTATACGATACAAGCAAAAACTGTAAAGAAAGTCTCGACATCAGATGTGACGACGATGATGAAGCCAATGCCATTGAGGCTATCTTTGCCTCTGACGATGATGCTCAAACTGAGTACTACGACATGAACGGCCGTCGCATCCCTGACCTACAGCAGGGCATCAACATCGTAAAGCGTGGCAACAAGACATTTAAGGTTGTAATCAAGTAGGGGTCTATTATGAAAAAGGAATATAGCAAACCTTCAATGAAGGCATATCACGTCAAACCATCATCCATCATCTGTGGATCTGGTGGAGAAATTGAAACTCTTAGTATCGACCCGGAGGATTCATCCCCAACATTTATACAATACACGGGTAGTATTTGTGGCGAGTAATCGGGGGATAATTTGGGGGAAAGGAGTTCTGAGACGTGTGCGAATCACCCTCAAGTGACTGGTTGGAAAGGTGTTATCCTCTTCCTATCTGGTTGCGGAAAGCAGACGGGGTCATGCCTACCTTGCCCGTGAAGAAACGGGTGAAGTGGTTGGAGTAATTGAAACCGAGACGGTTGGCCACATCGTTGATACTGAGGTTGTGGTCTGAGAGTAGGGACTTGGCCTTCTCGATGATCTTCATCTGAATGTAGGCCTGTGCCGTGATATTGCTCTCCTTGTGTACCAGGTCACCGAAATAGTTGGGCGAAAGGTGGAACTGCTCGGCACACCATGCCACGGAGGGCTGACCGAGATTCTGAGGCAACTGGTTCTCGCCCGACAGGTAACCATCGAGCAGGGAGTCAAGACGCAGCATGAGGTCGGAGGTGTGAAGTTGGTGGGTGTCGAACTGACGGTCGTAGAAGCGACGGCACGAGGTCAGCAACTGTGCAATACCCAGACGGATCATGTGACTCGTAAAGTTGTCGTCCTTGGCCTGCAATTCCGAATTGATATTGTTGAAGCAGTTGATGGCCACACGACGCTCGCTCTCGTACAGCTCAAGAGCTTCGCGTACCTCGTAGTCAAAGAAATTAAACATATAGAAGTCACGACCGAGACCTGTTCCGTTCAGCAGTTCGGGACGGAAGGCCAGCATAAGCCCCTGAGGCTTCGTGACAGGGTCGAGATTCATGGAGACAACATCCCCAGGCTTCATAGTAAATATGGTACCCGCGCGATAACGCATAGCACTGCCTCGTAGCACTAATTCACCAAAATCTGAATCCATAAGCACCACGCAGTACATACCGAAATCCGTAGGGTCGAAGAGTGAGAGGTCGGCTTTGCTGAGATTGGCCACACTGACCAAAGGATGGTAGGTGGGTTGGTGAAAATACCGGTTGTATTGGTCTATTGTCTCAACTTTGATATGCATAATATGTAGCTGTTTCCGTAATTTTGGTACAAATATAGGCTAAATTTTGGTAATATTCGTCTTTTTGATAGTTTATATTGGTAGAATTGATATAGATAGGTAAAAGTGGTATTTTATTCCGTGATTTGTTTCGTGCAGGATAGGTAAATAAGGAGTACTTTTGCA
>DCIS01000005.1:3250-5841 GCA_002317475.1 Prevotellaceae bacterium UBA1720
AAATTATACTATGGCAGTAAAATTCTACAAGAGTGAAAACCAGGTACCTTTGGAAATGCACAAGGTACGTATGGTACAGAAGTTGAACCTCCTCCCAGTTGACGAACGTCTGCGCAAGATGCAGGAAGCAGGTAACAACACCTTCCTCCTTGAGAACAAGGATATCTACATGGATATGCTTACCGACTCAGGTGTAAACGCAATGTCCGACCTTCAGTTTGCCGCTATGATGCGTGCTGATGATGCATACGCTGGTACAGAGACCTTCCTCCGCGTTAAGGATGCTGTTAAGGAAGTTTTCGGTTGCGAGAACGTTCTTCCTGCTCATCAGGGTCGTGCTTGTGAGAATATCCTGGCTGAAGCCTTCTGTGCACCTGGTAAGGTAGCTCTGATGAACTTCCACTTCACTACCACCAAGGCTCATGCAACACGCTGTGGTGCAACGGTTGAGGAGTTGGTTCAGAAGAAGGGTCTCATCCCACAGTCTGACGATCCATTCAAGGGCGACTACGACCTTGATCTGTTGAGAGAGCGTATCAGCGAGATCGGTTCTGAGAACGTAGCATACATACGTGTAGAGGCAGGTACCAACCTTATCGGTGGTCAGCCTGTATCGCTCGAGAACATGCTTGCTGTTACTGATATCTGTCACGAGACAGGTTGTCTTTCTGTACTTGATGCTTCTCTGCTTCAGGACAACATCTACTTTATGAAGACCCGCGAGGCTCGTTGCAAGTACATGGAGGTTAAGGATATCTATCACCTGTTGGCAGACCACTTCGACCTCATCTACTTCTCTGCTCGTAAGCTCTCGCTTCTCTAAGGGTGGTATCATCTGCTCTAAGGATCCCAAGTGGACCAAGATGCTGCAGCCTTTCATTCCTCTGTATGAAGGTTTCTTGACATACGGTGGTATTGACGTACGCACCATGGAGGCTATGGCTCAGGGTCTCTACGAGTCTCTCGATATGGACTATATCTCACACGGTCCTATGTTCATCGACTACCTCGCAAAGGAACTTGATGCATACGGTGTACCCGTTATCCTTCCTCCCGGTGGTCTGGGCTGCCACTTGAATGCTGGTGCCTTCGTTCCTGACATGCCACACAACCAGTATCCTGCAGCAGCAGTTGGTACGGCACTCTACATCATCTCGGGTATCCGTGGTATGGAGCGTGGTACGGTATCAGAACAGCGCGAGCCAGACGGTTCAGAGCGTTACGCAGAACTTGAACTCCAGCGTCTGGCAGTTCCACGTCGTGTATTCACCTCTGTCACAGATCAAGTATGTTGCTGACCGTGTTAAATGGCTTTGGGACAATCGCGAACTTATCGGTGGTCTTCAGTGGACAGAGGAGCCTGAGGTACTCCGTTTCTTCTTCGGCCGTATGAAGGAGATTGGCAACTGGCAGGAACAGCTGGTTGAGAAGTTTAAGCAGGATTTCGGCGACAGCTTGTAATATCGCAGAAAAAAACGAAAACAGGAACAGTGTATAAATACGAAAGGGGTTGCGTCCATAGTGGTGCAGCCCCTTTTACCTTAATTATGTGAGAGAATGTTTAGGGTAGGTTCTAACAACGCGAATTAATAGTCCTCCCTTATTTCTTTATCTTCTTGCTAGCCTTGACAACAGCCTTCTTCACCTCTCCGGCAATAATGCCTGCACCAGCCACATTGGGGTGAATACCATCGGGGAAGTTCTCTTTCATGTTGCTGGTACGCTTGTACAGGTTGATGATAGGCCAGTGGTGCTTCTTGGCCATCTTCTTGATGGCTGGCAGTTCGCCATGGCAGATGATGCTGTCGTTGATATCCCAGCGTACCTCGTAGGCTTTGGCAGGCAGGGCTACGATGATACGAGGGTGAGAGTCCAACTGCTCAAACTCCTCTGCTACAGCCTCCAGATTGGCAATAAAACGTTCGCTACCCACCCAGTTCTGTGGCTTACTGTCGTTGGTGCCCAGTTTAATCACAGCTATCTGTGGCTGGAACTCCTTGGCAGCCTTATACTCCTTGGTTGTGATCCAGGGATAGTCGCCTTCCTTTTGTGCCGTAGTGCCACTTACACCAAAGTTAACCACTTCAAAATCACTGCCTAAGAGTTTCTGGAGTTGGGCAGGATAGGTATCGTTGATGCGGTCCTGAATGCCATGGCCGTAGGTGATGCTGTTGCCAATACATGCTACGCGAATCTGGGCAGATGCCGCAAATGTGAGCGCAGATAAGGATAGGGTAAGGAATATCTTTTTCATGGGAGTTGGAAAGTTTCTTGGTTTCTTGTTTCTTGGTTTCTTGGTTTCTTGTTTCTTGGTTTCTTGTTTTCTGGTTTTCTCGTTTCTAGGTTTCTATGTTTCTCGTTTCTGGTTAATGCTGCATCTCAAACCATTCCACTTCGCCACCCCAGAGCTCGAGGAAACGGTGGAAATCGGCATTCTTCAGCGCTATGCTGGCTGTGTTGTCACAAGGGTGGAAGGTCATCATGGGTGCCTCTCGCAAGTCCTTGTCAACAAAGAACTTCACTCGATGACCATTGTCAAACAACTCTCTGGGATTGGCATCAGTCAGATTCATGTCGTTGATGAGGCCCAG
>DCIS01000005.1:5870-8183 GCA_002317475.1 Prevotellaceae bacterium UBA1720
GGCGAAACACTTCCGGGACGCAATCCAAGGCAACGCTCCATACGTTCCTCGGAAGCAAAGGTAAGTTTGCCTTCACGGATAATCTGCTGCAACTGTACGAAGTTGAGTGATTTATGGCACTCCATCGTGACGAGGTAGTGACGCTTTCCACTATGGTTGCGCAGGAAAAGATTCTTGCAATGTGTGCAGTTCTGCAGACCCTCCTGAGCATTCCAGAAAGGCAGAGCCTCCTCGATGGTGAACAGAGGGTCGTGACGAAACAGCAGGTAGGGGATGTCGTTTGCCTCAAGGAATCGTAATACCTTGTCTATACGTTCGTTACTCTCCATCATTTGTTGTTCATTTTGGTGAGGATCTTTTTCATCTCCTTGGTGAATGTGTCTAAGGGATAGACCAACCAGTAGTTGTCGGCATCCTCGGTGTCAACGGCAATGCGGGCCAGACGTTCGGGCTGGGCCATCAGGATATCAAGGTCGTCCTGAGTGATAACGAACTGAGGGAAGTAATAGATGTCTTCCTCAAGGGCATTAATCTGTGTGCCGGTCTGTGCCTTGTAGTTGCCAATCTCCTGCATGTTCTTCCTGAACTCGTAGTCGTTGGGCGAGCAACGTAGGGCAGGGGCGTCCTCTCCGTTGTAGCAAAGGATGATCTGGTAGTCGTTATCATCAAGGAAAGTGATGGTGCGTCCTTCCTTGTATACGCCAGTGGTATGGGATGCCTTGACGGGTAACTGCAGTATATAGGTGTCCTTGGAAATACGTTCGAAAACGACATTCCAAGGCTCTACGTGCGCACCACTTCGGCCACAGAGCAGTCGGCGTGTCTCAAAACTGCTGTTTTTGGTGTTAAAGTCATTTTTGCTCAGAGTGCTGAGACGTGAGGGTTTTCTCTCTTCCAGGTGTATGTGGAAACGGTCGTGCGTGTTACGGATTCGTTCGTGCATCATCACATAGCCGTTGCAGGTGATGCAGAGATGCCCAGCAAGCGTATCGCGTGCAGACATGACGAAATTGCCGTTCTTGTCGGATGTGGTCTGGTTGAGAATACGATGGTTCTTGTCCATCTCCATGATATTGGCCTTGAAGATGGGTTTGCCGTTCTGATCAGTTACTCTGCCACTGATACTTTGTGCGTTTGCTGCCAGGGAAACGAATGCCATGGTGAGCATTGCAAGGACTTTCTGGTTTACTGAATAAAACTTTCTACCAATCATACGAATTATTTACCTTATAGTATTTTGCGTGCAAATTTAGTTATTAATTGAGACGAGTGCAAATTTCCGAGGAAAAAGATGCTCTGCATTGTCATTTTTAATTAACTTTGCATTATGAAGAAGTTAATTTTGTCCGCTTTTATGTATTGTGTGCTACTGACGCCGGCTTACTCGCAGTCTCTTCAGTACTATAACAATCACCCAGATTCTGCTTTTTTCAAGAGTCCGGATGCACGGCGTATTGGTGAACAGATACTGCTGTGGCAGCGTGAAACGGGTGGGTGGCCGAAGAATGTGGATATGGTGACACCCATGACGGATAGTCTCAGACAGGTGGTTGCCGATCAGAAGACAAGGCGCAATGATTCCACGACCGACAATGGCGCAACCTCACAGCAGATCGTCTTCCTGGCTCATCTGTATCAAAATACAGGTGAGGAACGTTTCAAGCAGGCTTTCCTCAGAGGCATGGAATACCTGTTGAGTGGACAGTATTCCAATGGAGGATGGCCACAGTTCTGGCCTGAGAAAAGGGGATATCAATGGCACATTACCTACAACGATGATGCCATGATCAGCACCATGACCTTGCTGCGTGATGTTGCTCAGCAGAAATCGCCCTATGATGGCAATCTAACTACTGCCAAACAGAGAAAACGTTTGCAGAAAGCCTTTGACAAGGGGGTGGAATGTATCCTTGCCACACAGATTAAGAAGGATGGTAGGCCTACCGTCTGGTGCCAGCAACATGACCATGTGACGCTACTCCCTGCTCCGGCACGTGCCTATGAACTGGCTTCGTATTGCCCTATCGAGAGCGTGGGCATTATCCGGCTGTTGATGGGCATCCCCCATCCCTCAAAGCGTATCCGTGAAAGTGTACATGGTGCCATGGCATGGTTGGAGGAGCACCAGCTGAAAGGCATTCGCGTTGAGCAATTCCAGAATGAGGAGGGAAAGCGTGACGTACGTGTCATACAGGATGTTCAGGCGCAACCTGTGTGGGCTCGTTATTATGATTTGGAAAATGAACAGCCCTTCTTCTGTGATCGTGATGGTATTCCCCGTACAAAACTCTCAGACGTGGGTTATGAGCGCCG
>DCIS01000104.1 GCA_002317475.1 Prevotellaceae bacterium UBA1720
ACAAGAGATAAAACTCAAGGTTCGCAACCGCACTCCACGCACAGTAAGGCAGCTGAAGGTGGATGTAGATATAGATGGCGTAATCCAGTATTCTGACATTGCAGAAACTTTATTGCTCCCAAGTCATGAGGAAGAGGTGTACATTCCGCTGCACGCATTTGTAGAAGGCCGAAATCACGATGTAACGCTTAACGTGAGCGAAATTGACGGCGAATCGGACATGGTTCCTGTCAACAGCACTCCAGAAATATCTTATAGTACTATATCGAACAGATTCTATCATCGGAAGCATGTTCTTGAAGAGGCAACCGGCACTTGGTGCGGATGGTGTCCAGGAGGAATTGCTGCCATCGATTATATGAACCAGCATGCTGCAGACAGTTTCATCTCTATTTGTGTTCATTATGACATCCAAATGTTTCCCGACGACAGTTATACTCCATTATTCAATTTGACTTCAAGCTATCCATCTGCAAGGTTTAACCGAAAGGGTGAGTGGTTTGAACCTTATTTGTGGGATATAGATGATGTGTATATGCACCAGGAGAATATTGACAGGGCTGATGCTCAGATCATTGCCCATGCGCAATACATTGGCAATAATAAGGTAGAGGTTGATACAGAGGTGGAATTCGGATTCAGCGACAATGGTACGACTGAATATCGCATTGCTTATGTAGTTCTTGAGGATGAGGTAGGTCCGTATTTGCAAGCAAATTACTATTCTAATCCCGAAACAGAAGATAATCCTGAAGATTATCGGAACTGGTGGTGTCATCAGGGAAACAGCGTAGAGATACTCTTCAACGATGTGGCACGCAGCATTATCGACTATGAAGGTGTGGAAGGCTTGCTTCCAAGCGTTGTCGACGAGGGTGTGACGTATAACAATTCCTATACACTTGACCTTCCAGGCAATGTCGATAATCCTGCCAACGTAAAGATTGTGGCAATGCTCATCGACTGTCGTACGGGTGAGATCATGAATGCCGACCGTACAGAAAGTTTGGGAGAACAGGCAGGGATTACAGACATCACTACCGACAGTAACAGCACCTCTGCTATTTATGACCTCTGCGGCCGCCGTATAGCAAAACCTACCCAAAAGGGCATCTACATTAGCAACGGAGTCAAAAAGATCTATTAGTAACAAACAGATTCTTAAAACAAACAATGGCGAATGTAGAGTCAAAACTGGGTGCTTAGCGGCTTCGTTTACGCAAATCGTTGGATCATGCTACTTGCAGCACCTGTCCTCCTTTGTTGGCAAGGTATGTTCTACGCCATTGCCTACTTCTTCGGAGATGGAATGCCTGAACCAATGCGCACAGAGTTGAGCATCGTAGGAGGTGTGCTCATAGTCAGTTCCGGTCTTGGCATCCTCGGCATCAAGGACACCAAGACGGTGAATCTACTGCCATCGTTGCTCGTGCCTGTGGCATTCTATTTGATAAAAGGGATGTTCTGACGAGGAATTAGAGCCTGCAGGTTTCTCCTTTCGTTCGTCAAAACAACTATGTAGCTTGCTGTAGAAAAATATTCTGCGTTTCCCCGGTTTTTGCAGAATCACCCTCATACTCTCATCCTTCGTAATGCCTCCTAAATGCCTTCGTAATTCCTTCGTGATGGTCTTTAGAAGATTTTTCTGCTAAACGTATCAGTAATTCTTTGGTAGTATAAAGATATTTATTTATCTTTGTATACGAAAGAAAACATCAAAGAACCAACAGTACATAAGTTACTCATGGACAGACACTTAAAAGGACGTAGATTATCCCTCATACTGTCTTTAGTTATGCTCCTCGCCACTTCTGCAGCAATGGGGCAGGATATACGGCTCTCCATCAATAAGGAGACGGGCATCTATGACAAAGGGGAGTTGGCAGTAGTGAGTGCTCAGGCAAAGCAGGTGCCAGAGGATTCGCTCACGGTGCGTGTTTTCAGCAACAACCTGTTGCGCAGCACTCGTCGCATTTTACCACAAAGCACTGAATTCCAGTTATTCTCCCAGCGCATAGACTCTACCTGCACCATCATGGTTGAGGTACAGGCCAAGGGGAAAGAGAGCGAGGCTATCGGTTTTGTGGTGGCACCCGAAGGTTTCAAACCAGGATATGCGGAACCTGCCGATTTGATGGCATACTGGGACAAGCAGAAAAAACTTCTAAAAGCACTGCCTATGCAGGTAGAGCGCAAGATGCTGGACGTACCTGCCAGCTATCAAGGGAAATATACCTGTGAGGACATCGAAATCAACTGTCTGGGACCTGCTCCCGTGAGGGCCTATATGGCCAAACCTGCAGGAGCTCGCAAGAAGTCTCTGCCCATCATCATCCTGTGCCGTGCAGCAGGTGTCAGCGGTGACTGGTGTCGCTGCCAGGTGGGCGAATGTGTGGGAAATGCAGCCCTTGGCAATGGGGCACTGAGTCTGGACATCAACGCCCATGGCATGCTGAACGGACAAACAGACGACTACTACAAGATGCTGAAGGAAGGTATGCTAAAAGACTACTGCGAACATAACGCAGCTGACCGCGAGACCTATTACTTCAAGGGTATGTACCTTCGTCTGCTACGCGCCATTGAGTTTATGACCCAGCAACCCGAATGGGATGGGAAACGTATACTGGTTATCGGTGAGAGCCAAGGTGGCGGACAGGCAGCAGCCGCTGCAGGACTGGACCCACGCGTATCAGCCGTAGTGCTGAACGTACCTGCCATGCAGGATTTAGGAGGAGCACGTGTTGGTCGTCGCAGTGGTTGGCCACAACCCATCGAGAATCATAGCACATGGAATGCGGAAATGCTGGATAAATGTCTACCCTATTTCGATGGGGCACTACTATTGCGCCATTCCCGTGCCGAGATTTTCTGCGAGATGGGCCTCATCGACCTTACCTGCCCAGCCAGTGGTATCTGGGCCTCCTTGAACGGAGCACCAGGGCGAAAGACCGTGAAGTGTGTCCCCTTCCGCACCCATAGCTGGCCAACAGGAATATGGCGCGAACTTTGGGATGAGAAATACTACCATCCAAGACTGGCTTTTATCAATAACTATCTGAAGTAATTCAACAACAGTAATCATAACAAAAACAACGATACAACGATGGATTTTCAAGAAAAAGTAAAGCAGGTACGCGCTCAGCACGAGGCTCTGCTCACCCAAACCAATATCCCTGAAACACTTGGCAACGGCATCTATACCCGATATGCCAACCCCGTACTAACCGGCGAGCACACGCCCCTGGAATGGCGCTACGACTTCAACCCTGGCACCAACCCCCACTTTATGCAACGCATCATGATGAATGCAGCTTTCAATGCAGGTGCCATTCGTTGGGGCGAGAAGTACGTTGTAGTAGCTCGTGTAGAGGGTGCTGACCGCAAGTCGTTCTTCGCCGTAGCAGAGTCGCCCAACGGTGTGGACAATTTCCGTTTCTGGGACGAACCCATCACCATGCCTGAGGACGAGATTCCCGGCACGAACATCTATGACATGCGTCTGACAAAGCATGAGGATGGTTGGATATACGGTCTTTTCTGCGTGGAGCGTCACGACGACACAAAGCCAGGTGACCTCAGCGCCGCCACTGCCACTTGCGGCATAGCCCGTACGAAGGACCTCAAGGAGTGGCAACGTCTGCCCGATCTCAAAACCAGATGCCAGCAACGTAACGTAGTGCTGCATCCCGAGTTTGTGAACGGAAAATATGCCCTCTACACCCGTCCTCAGGATGGTTTCATTGACGCCGGTTCGGGAGGAGGTATCGGTTGGGCCCTGGTAGATGACATCTGCCATGCCGAGGTGAAGGAAGAGGTGATCATCAACAGTCGTCGCTATCATACCATCATGGAGGTAAAGAACGGCGAGGGTCCCCACCCCATCAAGACGCCTCAAGGCTGGTTGCACCTAGCTCATGGTGTACGTGGCTGTGCCAGTGGATTGCGTTATGTGCTGTATATGTACATGACCTCCCTCGAGGATCCCACGAGAGTGATTGCCCAACCCGGTGGCTATCTGCTTGTACCACAAGGAGATGAGTATATCGGCGACGTGATGAATGTAGCCTTCAGCAATGGTTGGATAGCAGAGGGTGGAGAGGGCACTCACGGTGGTGCCATGCATGCTCCCGAGGACCGCGTATTCCTGTACTATGCCTCGTCAGACACCCGTCTGCACGTGGCCACCAGTACCATTGCACAATTGGTGGACTACTGCATGAACACACCCGAGGATGGCTATACCACAGGGGCTTCGGTGGAGAATATCAAGGCACTGATTCAGCGCAACCGGGAATACCTAGGAAAAAAATAGGAATGCCTAGGAAATACTAGGACAACCTAGGAATACATAGGAAATACTAGGATAACCTAGGGAAATCTAGGAAAGCCTAGGAATACAAAGGAAAATATTGGAAATCAGCATTCCCCAAAAACGCATGAAACAGACACATCGCCTTCACCACCTTGCCATTCTCATGGTTTGCCTACTCCTGAGCCTATCAGGCAAAGCACAGCGTGAACATCTCTCGATGGACGACAACTGGCAGTTTACCTTCGGAGATGCCTCCTCCCCCGCCCTGGATTTTGGTTGTGGAACGGAATATTTCAACTACCTGACCAAGGCCAACAGCGTTCACAACGAGGCACCCTATTCACCCAAGTTTGATGCCGCAGAATGGGACAGCAAGCACCACCAGAAGCATGTATGGCAAACGGTGAATCTGCCTCAAGACTGGGTGGTAGACCTACCCTTCGAGGGGAGTGCCAGTCACAGCCATGGATATAAGACCGTGGGCTACAAGTACCCAAAGACCAGCGTGGGATGGTACAGAAAGACCTTCACCTTGCCCCTCGAGGACAAAGGCAAGCACATCGAGTTGCAGTTTGACGGTATCTTCCGTGATTCCCGCATCTGGGTAAATGGTTTCTATGTAGGAGGCGAGCAAAGCGGATATACCTCTGCCACCTATGATATCTCGGAATACCTGAACTATGGAGACAGTACCAACCTCATCTGCGTCAGGGCTGATGCCACGCTCGAAGAGGGATGGTTTTATGAAGGTGCTGGCATCTACCGACATGTGTGGATGAACAAGACAGCTCCCGTACACGTCAAGACCTGGGGCACAGCCGTATGGGCGGAACTCAACGAAGACTACACTCAGGCCACCCTGCACATAACGGCTGAGGTGATGGACAACATCGTGCCCGCCAAGGGTTTTGTGCTGCGCCACACCCTGCTGGATGCCTCAGGAAAGGCCGTAACCTCTACTAACGGCGAGACGATGCTAGTAAGCAATCCTCATCTCTGGAGTTGCGAGGACCCCTATCTTTACCAGGTACGCACAGAGGTGCTGGTTGGTGGGAAAGTGGTTGATACCTATCTGACAACCACAGGTATACGTAGTGCTGTATTTGACAAGGACCGTGGTTTCCTGCTCAATGGAAAGGAAGTGAAACTGAAAGGTGTAAACCTACACCAAGACCACGCCGGAGTAGGAGCTGCCATGCCAGACGGACTGCAGGAATGGCGTCTGCGCGAACTGAAGAAATATGGCGTGAACGCCTATCGTGCCTCTCACAACCCCGCTACGGCAGAGACCCTTGAGGCTTGTGACCGACTAGGAATCCTGGTTATCGACGAGAATCGCCTTTCAGGCGTCAACGAATACCAGAAGCATGTGTTGGGCAGTATGATCCAGCGAGATCGCAACCACCCCTCCGTCATCCTTTGGAGTGTTGCCAATGAGGAATGGGGCATGGAGTGGAACGAGTTTGGCGAACGACTGGCCAAAAGCATGCAGGACTATGCCCACTGGTTGGACCCTAGCCGCAAGGTGACGGCAGCCTCTTCGAGCGGTCCCACCATCCTCGTACCCCTGGATGTGGCAGGGTACAACTACATCCTGCAGAATCCCGTTGAGGAACACCGCCAACGCTATCCCGAACGCTGTGCCATAGGCACTGAGGAAACCTCGGGGTGCGGCACACGTGGAGTCTACTTCGATGACCGCGAGAACGGACACATGACTGCCCTCAATCGTAACCCAGACGAGAGAGACGGTTCGCTGAACTGCATAGAGCGCGGATGGAAGTTCTACCACGAGCGTCCTTGGTTGGGTGGACTCTTCTACTGGACAGGTTTCGACTATCGTGGCGAGCCCAATCCATTGTCCTTCCCTGCAACAGGGTCAGAGTTCGGCATTCTGGACTACTGTGGTTTTCCTAAAGACGAGGCATTCTACCTGAAGGCATGGTGGACAGACGAACCCGTGCTACACATCCTGCCACACTGGAACCTTGCAGGCCATGAAGGCGAACAAGTGGATGTGTGGGTATACAGCAACTGCGACGAGGTGGAACTGACAGTCAATGGCAAGAAACTGGGTCGACAACGTATGCCCCTTGACGGTCACCTCTCCTGGACGGCAACCTATACCCCAGGCTATGTAAAGGCCGTGGGATACAAACAGGGCAAGAAAATCATAGAAGAACGCCTGGAGACTACCACGCATGCCACACAGATCAAATCCGTTGTCAGCGAGGAGAAGGATGTCACCATCATCAACATCACCCTTCATGACGCGAAGGGACGCTTTGTCCCTGATGCTTGTGAGATGCTTACGATCAAGGGCTCTGAAGGACTGCAGATTGTAGGTGCAGGCAATGGAGACCCAGCCTTCCGTGGTATGGAGCGTCCTAAAGCTGGCGAGCATCAACTCTCCATTCCATCATTCAACGGTTGCCTGCAAATCTTAGTCAAGGGCAAGGGTACACTGGAACTCGCGGGCATGAATATCAAAGAAACCATCAATTGTGAACAGTAAATGTTCCGTATCGAACTCATAGAGTCTACCGACATAAAACATGTATTGTATGAAAAACGAACTACAAACGTTCCGCAAGGAACTGGAAGAGACACTACACGATAATATACTTGCCTTCTGGATGAACCGTATGCAAGACCATGAGCGAGGGGGATTCTACGGTCAGATGAAGGGGGACGGCACACTGGTCAAGGACGCTCCTCGAGGGGCCATCCTCAATGCACGCATCCTTTGGACCTTCTCTGCCGCTTACCGCGAGACGAGAAGGGAAGAGTACTTCCAAGTGGCACGTCGGACAAGAGACTACATCATGCAACATTTTGTGGACCGAGAGCAAGGC
>DCIS01000114.1:0-27477 GCA_002317475.1 Prevotellaceae bacterium UBA1720
TGGTTGAAGTCGAAAGGCAAGTTGGGTGGACAGCATAAGGTACCACGTCTGAGCAACCAACGCCAGCATATCGAAGAATTGCTGCAGATGAATAAGTAATACAGAGTAATGAGACATTCCCGACACCTTATATTTGGACTTTTGGTGCTGATATTGGCTGCTTGTGCCTCTATTGGTTCGCCTGATGGTGGTCGTTATGACGAGGAACCGCCAGAGGTTGTCTCGGCTCAGCCTGCCAATAAGGCTACGGGGGTGAAGAGCAAGAAGTCGAGCATTACCTTCAACGAGTACATCAAACTGGATAATCCCAACGAGAAGGTGATTGTCTCTCCTCCACAGGATGAGGCACCCAATATCCGTGTCGTAGGCAAGAGTATACGTATTGACCTCTATGACTCACTGCAGGCTAACACTACCTATACGGTTGATTTCAGCGATGCCATTCAGGACAATAATGAGGGTAACCCCATGGGTCTGTATACCTATTCGTTCTCTACTGGTGACAAGATTGACACGATGGAGGTCAGCGGAACGGTGCTTAATGCAGAGGATCTGGAGCCTATCAAGGGTATCATGGTTGGTCTTTACCGTACAGAGGATAGCATCTGGAACGACACGATCTTCCGTACGAAGTCATTGGAACGTATTGGTCGTACGAATGGCAGCGGTCAGTTCACTATCAAGGGTGTGGCACCAGGCAACTACCGTGCCTTTGCCATTCAGGATATGGACAACAACTACCGTTTCACTCAGAAAGGCGAGCAGATTGCTTTTGATACGGTGACGTTCTCGACTTCATCCAAGCCCGACCTTCGTCCGGATACAGTCTGGGTGGACACCACACATTATTCAAAGATACGTATGGTGCCCTACATCCATTACTATCCCGATGACATCACGCTGCTGGCCTTCATTGAGGATGGTCAGGATCAGCATCTGCTGAAGACTGAGCGTCTCAATCCAGAGATGTTCACACTATACTTCACTGCTCCAGCTGATACCTTGCCCGTTATCGAAGGATTCAATTTTGATGCCTCTATTCTGGTAGCTGAACCGTCATTGCATAACGACACCATTAACTATTGGATACCAGATACTTTGGTGGCTTGGCAGGACACGCTGAACTTTGCTCTCACCTATCTGGAGACAGATACGCTGGGGCAGCTCGTTTCACGCACAGATACTCTTGAACTTCTGCCCAAGCAGACACACGCCAAACTGGAGAAAGAGCGACAGAAAAAGATTGATGACTGGAAGAAGGACCGTGAGAAGCGACAGAAACGCAGCAAGGAGCCACTTCCCCCAGAAGATTGCCCCTACGAAATGACTTTCCTGGAGGTGCAGATCAAGCCGGGTAGTTCGTTGGATCCCAACCAGAACGTCTCGCTTGTCTTCTCACAGCCTGTCGTTTCGTTTGATACCACGGCGGTACAATTCTTTGAGAAGGTGGACACGAACTATGTCCCTCGACCCTATCTCATCATCCCGGACAGCATCAACAAGCGCAAATATACGTTCTATGCCGAATGGGAACCGAAGAGTCAGTACAGGCTGCTTATTGACAGTCTTGCTTTTCAGGGAGTGTTAGGCTATTTCAGTAAACCCATCAAGAGCGATTTGCGTATCCGTACACTTGATGAGTTTGGTACTATCTTCTTGAAACTGAATAATCTGAACCTGAAGGAGGGAGAACAAGCCATTGTGCAGTTGCTGAATCGCAGTGACAAGCCCGTCAACGAGCAGATCATAGAGCAGGATCGTGCCGACTTCTTCTACCTGAAGCCAGGTGAATATTTCGTTCGCCTTTTCATTGACCGTAATGGAAATGGTAAGTGGGACACAGGCAATTACGATGAACAACGACCTGCTGAGGAGGTCTTCTACTTCCCCAAGCCAATCGCTGTGAAAGCCAAATGGGAGATGGAGCAGGCATGGGATGTCCGAGGCATTGCACGCAGCAAACAGAAACCTCTCTCCATCACCAAGCAGAAACCAGACAAGAAGAAGAATATCAAGGACCGAAATCGCAAGCGCGATGAGGAGATGAGAAATAAAAATGGAAAGAGCCAAAGTCGTCAGTGACCTTGGCTCTTTTTATAGGTACTCCTAGGTTTTCTAGGCCTTCCTAGGTCTTTCCTAGATCTTCCTAGGCCATCCTAGTTTTTCCTAGATCTTCCTAGGTATTCCTAGGCCTTTCCTAGGCTTATTCCTTAGTTCTTCATTCTCTTCTTCTGTGCATCACCTGCACCGCTACCCTTGTACTTAGAGCGACTCTCGTTGAATTTGTACACTACGTGAGCATAGAAGCTACGAGGATTCTGCTTATCGGTCTGCATCTCGCGAGCACCATAGAGGGTGATGTTCGTTCCTGCCAATTCGAAGGGATTGCTGGCGTTTAGGGTGACGTCCAACTTGTTCTTCAGGAACGACTTACGCAGGGAGAAGGACATGGAGTAGATGTTGTCGTTGATGCGCATATTGCCCTGATCACCTTTACTGTTGAAAGCCAATGTAGGCATGAAGAGGAAACCCTTGGGTAGGGTGATGAAGTTCTGCCAGGTCAGGCTCAGAATGGGGCGATTGAGGTTGAGGTACTCTCCCTTAAGATTCTGTGTACGGTAGTTCTGGAAGGAGCCCTGAAGAACGAACTGAGGACGCCAGATTTGTTTGATGACGGGGGCGAGGGTCAGCGAAACACTACCATTATTGAAAGCATTTATGTTCTCTGAAGCCATCAAGGTCTTGCTGGGATCTGGAGCATAGGGACTTGCAACAATTGACATTCCATCCTTGGTACGCGAGAAAGTGGCCATCAAGGTTGCCCACTTATACGAAGCATTGTACACGATATTGTGTTCATAGGTGGGACGAAGTTTGGGGTTGCCACACTGCATGGTATAACGGTTCACGTACATCAGGTTGTTGTTCAGACTGTTGTAGTCAGGACGAGTGATGTCTTGGGCATAGCTCAATTGCATCTGTACCTTACCAACAGGCATACCAAGAGTAATGCTGGGGAAGAGGTCGTCATAGGTACGGCTCTGTGCATCAATCAGTACACCTTCCTCGTAGTAGTCGTTCTCTGCATGCTCATAGCGCAGACCTACGTTGGCTTGCAGTTTGCCAAAGGCACGGGTGTACTCCACGAATCCTGCAGCAATGTTCTCTTTTACATTACTCTCCGTGTCGCTTATGTTCAGGTTGACTCCATCCTGTTGGGTATGAACCTCATAGCCACGCTTGCTATAACTGTATTCGCCACCAAAGCTCAGCGAACCACCCAAAACGGGATGAGTAAAGATCAGTTTGGTGGCGTAGAGGTCAATCTTGTCATCATTTCCATTAGTCACCTTGACATGACCTTGCTTTTGGTCTTGGGCATCGTAGACATCCTCGGTAGTCTCAATAGGCATACGATTGTCTGACCATACGCCATCAGCATTGAAGTCGATATTCCAGAGACCAATCTGTCCGTTATAATACATACTGACGTTATGACTCTTGAGCTTCCAGTCGTGGAAGATGCTGCTCACGGTACGTTCTTGACGGATTCCTCCGCGTGAGATACGAGTGTCCAAATTGGCAGTAGCATGCTGATAGGGATTGCTGTTGTATCTGTACCAAGCACCGAAAGAGTGGTTTTTGTTGATGACATAGTTGAATTGTAGTTTGGGCACGTACATTCTTGCTAAGCCTCTGGTGTGATCTTTGCCAACCTGTTCAAGGACTTGGTTACCTTCCATGGAACGAACACTGAGTATCTGATCCTGACCAAAACCATAACGCGAGAAGGTAAACGAACCGGTAATATCCAGTCCCCCTTTGCGATAGTTTGCATCTATCTGTTCCTGACCAATCCAGTCATATTGATATTGGGCATACAGCGTGTTGGTGAAACCAAAACCATCACCTTGTGGCTTCTTCATCGTGATACGGATGACGGCACGGGTAGAGGCAGCATAACGTGCACCAGGATTAGCCACCACGTCAACATATTGGATCAGTTCGGGACGTATATTGTCCAACTCCTTCAGATCCTGTACCTTACGACCGTTAATATACACCTCTGCGGCACCACGTCCGAAGACACTCACGTCGCCACTCTCGCTCTTCACGTTGGGTACGTATTTCAGCATCTCTGTGGCTGAGGTGGTCTGTTCCAGTACACTTCCATTGACGATGGTGCGCATGGCATCACCTTTTACGCGTGTCTTGGGGGCCGTACCCTTCACGGTAAACTCCTTCAGGGTGATGGTCATACTGTCAACTGCCTCGATGGTCTCGTCCGTGTTCTCATCCGTAATAGTCACATTTTCAGTGTTGTTCGCAAAGGTTCCAAAGGTGGTCATCAGGCCTATTGCCATGACCGAAAGCATCTTTTTCATATCTTTTCCTGTTCTTTTGATGTGTCCTTGAATGTACTATCTTCTCGGAAGGATAGGGCGCTGTTTTGCCATCCTTCTATACCTTTGACTACTCAAACATTTGTTTTACTACACACTTCCCCCAATTTTTATCAAAAAAGTCACCAGCAGAGTTTCCCCTACTGATGACTTTTGTATATTTTATAATGTATAAGTCTAGAAATTTACAGCCACGTCTATCCCAGCACCCTTGTCGCCAAATGCCACAGGGGCAATGGTGATGTCTGTATTCTTGACAAACGGACGGGTGTAGAGGAAAGCACTTCCTGCTCCCAGTGCTGCTCCACCCAGCACATCCCACCAGTCGTGCTTCTTGCTGTACGTACGTCCCCATGCCACGTAGGTGGATATTACATAGGCTGGCACACCCCATTTCCATCCATACCTGCGCATCAGAAATGATGCTCCGGTAAAGGCTGCAGCGGTATGTGTGCTGGGAAAGGCGTGATTACCCGTTCCGTCAGGGCGTTGCTTCTTGACGCAGGCATTCAGGCCGTAGTTTACGGCAATGGTTGTGGCTGTGCTCAGACCCAGTTGTACGATTCCCTTCTTGTCTTTATCCACGATGGCTTTCAGCAAACCTGTACTTGCTGGTACCAGACAGAGTACATCACCTGAACGCTCAACGAACTTGTTCTGTGCCAAGCCTGACAATGTTGTCAGTATACACACGAGTATAATGATAAGTTTCTTCATAAGTAAAACCAAAATACATTGTTGCGCAAAGGTACGAATAAGCACTCGAAATGCCAAATAATCGCGTTAATTATTCTGTTCGCAGGATGAACTCGTACGTGTGTCCCTTCTCGAGAAGGTCCTTGGTGAATTGCTTGAGCGAACTGATGGTGACACTCTTCACCATCTCCATGTCGTTCTTGTCAATGATGATACCCTCGTTGGTGACTTGTTCGAAGAGATACTCAATATCATCCTTTTCGCGTGGCTTTTCGCCTGTAGCCTGACGCTCTTTGGTGTTGTAGTAACTGTCCAGAAGTGTTTGGGTGATGAGGTCCCCTTCGGCCATTCCCTTTACCATTTCCTTGACGTCGTTGTTGATGGTTTGCACCTTCTCGGGTGCGCAGGTGAAGATGATGGGATAACCATGAAGGGCATGGGGGAACTGATGTACTACGCTGTTGCCCGCGATGCTGTACACATCGCTGTTCTTGATACGTATATTATTGATAAGCAACTGGTTTAGTACATTGCAAAAAGCCTCGCTGTGTGCCACGAGGGACGCGTCATACGTGACCCCCTCTTCCTGTTCCAGAATCACAATGGACTGGGCAATGGGTTGCGGATTGTCGATGAAGGCAACGTGCTGATCGTCGTGTGTCTTGAGGTGGCTCTCCTTGCGCTCGACGCTCTGTGCTGGTGTGTCGAGTGAGGGCAGGCTGGCAATGTATTCCTTGATCAGTGGCAGCAGTTCCTTAGCCTTGCGGTTAGAGCGGATGATGACGGTCATGCCGTTGTAGTTGGCGTGCATCTTGTTCAGCACCTTGCCCATCTTTTCCTCTGTGATTGCATCCACCATTTCGGGGGTGAGAGGTCGTATTCTGTCTGCCGAAGCCAGGTCGAACGAGGCGAGTTTCTCCATTGCCACCTGAGCACGATTCTTGGGCAGCAGAACCTGCTGACGTAGTATCTCAAGATCGGTCTGGAAGCGTGTTGTGTCAAAGGAGGCTGTGGCCAGTCGGCAGTAGAATCGCTGGAACATCTGCTCCACTTCTCGCTTTATCAGTGTTTCATGCTCCTGCTGTTCCTTCTTGTGCTGCTTTGCCAGGCGTTTGGCTTCCTTCTTAGGAATCTCTGTGCTGGGGTCTGAGAAGATGAGCCCACCTCCCCACTGTTCAATCTTGTAGCGTGTATAGCTTTCGCTCAGGTCGATGCTTACGTGGTCGCCTGTGCTGAATGTCTGGTCGTGGCTTTCCAGATTGTTTGAGATGCCCTTGATGAGATCAGCATAAAGCATTTCGTCATTCTCCAGTAGCGACTTTCCACCTTTCACTACGGCACGCAGACGGGTGGCGTACTCCTCGGTGTAGGGCTTGTTGTTGAGCAGCACCTTGACTCCGTTGGACAATAAGTATTCCGTGTATCCGATATCCTTGTGTACCGTCTTCTTCTCGATCTTGCCGGGTTTGGGGTGTACGTTGGTGGGGGCCTTCTCCATCTCCTCCATCAGTTGTTCCTGCGTCTTGAACGTTATTTTCACCGTGTCAGTTTCGGGTGTCAGTTTCATAGCTTCCACCTCGTCGTAGAGTGCTCTGATCTCAGTCTCTGTAGGCGCCTCCATATCCTCAGGAAGGAGGAAGGTGAGGATGTTGTTTTCCTTGTTATATATATGCGTGATGGCCTCCTGCAGCATCTGTGCGGTGATGTGCGTGTTGAAGTACTTGCCGAGTTGGCTATTGGTGCCACTTGTCACGGGCATGGTGCCTTCGAGGAAGTGATTGACGAGGTTGTTGGCAGCAAAGCTTGCACGCGCATTGCCATAGTTCGTCGTGGTGGGCTCTGACGTGAAATCGATTACTGTTGTGTCCTCGTTTGTACGCTCGACGTCATCGGGAATGGACAGCTCTGTTCGCAGTTCATTTTCGGTGAATCCGAAGCGCTTTGCCTTTTCCAGTTCGATGAGCAGCAGTCGCAGATTCTCCTTGTACTCGGTGGGTGCAGAGGCAAGATTGGCGTAGCCCATATCGGCTTGTGAGGTCATCAGATAAGAGGTGTAGGAGATGGTGTTCTGGAAGATTGAGGGATGCTCCTGCTTCACTTTGTTCAATCGGTTCTGCAGGATTCGTAGTGCGACCTCTCTGATGCGTTGCTCCTTGAAACGCTTCACCAACATGCGCTCTTCCCTAGGCAGTGGTTCATGCTTGATGATGAGTTCGATGCCGACTGTTGTCGCATTTTTGTCCTTTGCAGTCAGCACTTTGGGCAAATGGTTACCGTCAGGTAGTGTAAAGGAGGGTAGGGTGACGGTGCCGCGTTTCAGGTCGCTGAACATCCTCTGGATTTGCTTTTCCACCTCGTTTACATTAATGTCTCCCGTTACGATAACACACTGATTCTGTGGCTGGTACCACTTGTGGTAGAAGGCCTTCATCTGCTCAGCGGTACACGAGTTGATCACTTCAAGGGTACCGATGGGGTTGCGGTCCGCATAGCGTGTTCCCTCGAGGATGTTAGTCAGCATGTCAAGGCTCGAGGTCATTCCCGTCTTGCCGCGCCACTCCTCCACGATGACGTTGCGTTCTGCCTCCAGGGCCTGCTTGTCGATCAGTGCACCGGCACTCCAGTCGTGCAGAATGGTGAGGCAGCTGTCCATCATGGCAGGCTTTGTGATGGGCACTTCCGAGAGCAGATAGCGTGTATCCTCCCAACTGGTGAAAGCGTTGATATCGGGACCGAATGCCACTCCGTTCCTTCGCAGGAAATCCAGTATCGACTGTCCGGGGAAATGCTTTGTACCCTTGAACATCATGTGCTCCAGCATGTGTGCCATGCCGCGCTCGTGCTCCTCCTCCACCAGCGAACCAGTCCGTTGCACCAGTCTGAAGTCGGCAATGCCCTCCTTCAGCGTGGCGCGTTGTATCATGTAGGTCATGCCGTTCTCCAGTACGCCACGATGTATCGATGTATCGACTGGCACCTCTTGCATCGAGGTACGGAACTGAGCCTTGGCACCGAGGCAAAGAGTGAGAAACGAAAAAAGTATGTAGGCTGTTCTATTCATGTTTTAAGTGGTAAAATCATGCAAAGATACAGTTTTTTTTCGAATTTCTCACACAGATTCAGAACATTTGCTAATTCTGCACAGCACCAGTTGCATACAGAGTGCACTCAAGCAACCTTAGCATCTCCGCGAGTATTCCGCGAAGGATCCGCGAAGGTTCCGCGATGCTATCTCGGAATCACACATGACAAACGCCAAAGTCAAAAGTATTATGATACTCAACATGACTGTCTTTCTATTTTGTGAAAAGTTCTATTACACCATTTGCACCTCTCGTGCCCCAGATAGCGGTAGCATTCTGGTCTTTGAGTACCACGAATTTCTTGATTTTGGCGGAGTCAATGCCGTATAGTTCGGCAATAAACTCTTTTGAAATGTTATCCAGGGAGAAGTCTTTCCAATTAGATATATCATAACTTTCAAGTATTTTGCCATCCAGGGTGACGAGTGGGAATCCCTTTATGCTTTCTGTCCTTGTTTTCAATAATAGGTCGGGAATGTCCTTCTCCGTCCCCACCTTGACACTTGGACTGAACTGCAGTTGTGGAAAACGTTCCTGGAGGGCCTGCTTCTGCTCAGGTGTGATCACTCCACCCTCAATCTTGAATTGATTGATGCGGATTCGATCCATCCATTCGGGCAGTTCGATGTAACCAAGGAAGGTAAGCGAGAGACGATTGAGGACTTTCGCGCTTCTCAGTGCCTCTGGCACTTGCTTGATGCGCAGTTCCAACCCACCGGATGCCCCGGTATCGTTGGCTTTCTTCTCCATTTCCTGAGTGAGGAGTTCCTGACTTTCGCTGATGCGCACCATCCAACCAATCTGTGGTGTGAGAGTCCAGGTAAGGGTGTCTTCCTTCACCCCAACGAAACCTGCATACAGTTCCATGGGGGTCTCGGTGGTGCTGCCATCCGAGTGAATGAAGATATAGCGGAAGGGTACGTTGACCATCTCGCTGAGCATCTGCTTGTTGTGAGGGATGGTCTCGGGGATGCGCTTGCCGTCCTTGTCAAAGGGGAAGAGTTTGAGGAACCATCCATCAAGTTGCGTGGGCTTTTCCATGCTGCAACCACCTCCACGCAGGCGCTCAGGAGTCATCTTCATCACCATATCCTGCCAGAACTGCTGATTGGGTTTACCTTTTGATGCCTCCACAAACTCCATGAGGATGGGGTCAAGGTCTTTCGTCCACCATTCCATATCGTACTTGCTGAGTGCCATCGTCTTGTCGTGTACCTTCTGCCAGTCCTCGGGTGTTCCCTCGAGGGTGATGTTGGGAATGCCACATGATATATATACCACGATATACTCGAAATACTCCTTCATCACGTCCATCAAGGTGATCTGCGAGGCGATACGTTCGGTAGCGCCTGTGGTGGTGAAATCGGCCGTGATGGCCTGCGCAATATCCCCCTTCGTATTATCCGTAATCTGCTTATCAAAACCATTGAAAATGTCCACCCAGTCAGGATTACTCGTGAGCAGATCCTCATCTGCTTCCACTACGAGAGAGAGTTTGCCATCATGGTTGACCAGCTTGTCACGCATCTGCTCGGCATGTTCGTTGACATAATGACTGAACCCCTGTGCGATAACCAACCACACCATATCGGGCGAGAGCACCAGGGGACGATGCTCTGCAAAGCACTGCACGATGGTACTGAACAACAAGTCCTGACTGCCATACGCCATCCGTTCGTTCATGAAACTGCTGGCTACGAGTCCCTCCTCGGGCTTCACTAAGTTATAGTTCTCTGCCCATGCCTTTGCCAACCATTTGCCGTCACCTGCATATCGATGATAACCGTTGGGCACGGGCAGATTCTCATCCACCGTGAAGGTGATGGAACCTTTGTCTTGTTTCAACACGACATCCTTCTGCTGTGCCATGAGGCAACCCGTGAAGGTAGTCAGAAGGAGGACTAAAAGTAGTTTCTTGCTTTTCATACTATTGTTATTTCATCAGATCGTTCCACTTCTCCTCGATGAGTTGTTTGAGACGCTTAAATGTAAGGTCGTCCTGATGGACGGTGAGGGTGTAGAAGTTGTAGTTTTGGGTGAGAGACTGAGGCTTCTCGTCATCGACAAGGATGCTGAGGGTGCCGGAGTCGAGTGGTGAGGTGCTCGAGTGGAGCAACGGGGTGTCCATGAAGAGATAGCGCAGGAGTTGCTCGAGCACGGGACTGTAGCGGGCGTGCAGCTGCCCCGGGAGCTCCTCGGCATAAGGTTGGAGGTAGGTGAACTGAAGATGCAGTCTGTCGTCAAGTCCGGCAACAAGGCGGATGTGGTGCTTGTCTGTTTCCCTATCACTTTCCCCCCAACATGAGATGGAGATGGTGTGGAAGAACGCTTCTGGATATTGGTTCTTGAAGTGTGTGGTGAGCGAGTCGATGGTAGGAAGTTGGGCATTAATCAGGGTCTGGTCACCTGCTTGTACGGCGTTGATGACCTCCCAGAGCATCTCGACCATTCGGTCACAAGAGCCGACGGGCGACCAGCAGGTGGCACCGTTGAAGCGGTCGAAGAAGAAGTATCGGGTACCGTCTAAGCCCATACGGTCATAGAGATAATTGGAGGTATTGACGGCATGTTGCAAGAGGTTGCCCAGACGCTCAGCTGTAGTCACGCCTACGTGCAATGAGACGCTGTCACAGCTGGTGTCAGCCACCTCGCCCTTCCTTCTAAGCGGCTTCTCCTTCACCGCCAGTGTGCCAGCCTTTTCGCCATAGGAATAGATGTAGAGGGCCTGACTACCCATGAAGGATGGGAAGATGAGGAACTGCTGGGGGACATCCTCGTTGTACAAACCCTTGAAGTTATCTTTTCCCCAGATCCTCAGCTGGAGTTGCGATATGGGGTTGAGACATTCCTGTGCATACATTTTCATACAGGAGAGAAGGAGAGCGGTGAGGAGAAGTGCGAATCGTTTCATATTGTCAATTCGTTTTATGATTCTGGTCTTTTTCATTGTGTCATCTGTGTTTTTAGGTTTCTGATGCAAAAGTACTCATTTTACTTCAAATAGACCAAGAAAATGAGTTCACAAAAAATTCACAATTACATTCTGGAATTCACAAAAAATTCACAAAGTGTCATTAATATGCTGTATATTAGTTTGTTGCAGAATAGTTAAAATCAAAGTGTGCCAACGCCTTGTTTTCCAGAAATCATCCTGTATGTAACATGGATTTTTGGCATGTTACATAGCTATAGACATCAACATTGAGTGTGAAATAGGTACGGTTTATTGCAGGCGGAACATGACTGGCAGGTTGAAATAGGAACGTACGGGACGTGTACCTTGACGTGCAGGTTTCCATTTGGGCATCATCTTGATGACACGAGTAGCCTCCTTTGCTAGATCATCATCGGGTGAACGGGTGATCTGTACATTGGCTATTGAACCGTCCTTTTCAACGACAAATTTCACCATGACACGTCCTTGTATGCCTTGATCCTGAGCGCGTGAGGGATATTTGATGTGTGCATACAACCACTTGTAGAGTGCCTCGTCACCACCGGGATAGGATGCCATGATTTCGGGAGTCTCAAAAATTCGAATGTCATCAGTTTCTTCTACCACAGGACCAGCAGAGGCTACAGGACCAACGATGGCGGGTACGCCTGTTCCCTCAACACCTACTACGGGTTGATTCACGTCCTCTGATGTTTCCACTTTCTCATCCTCGATATCAACCTCATCCGTCATAATCTGGAGTATCTCGGGTGTAACATTATTGTTCACCACGGGTGCTGCGGGTTGGGGTTGTTCCTGGATGGTCACGGGTATCATATCCTCATCCTGGCGAACAGACTCATAGATAACCTCGTCTTCTACCATCTTCTCGTCTCTCCATGTTCTCTCCAGGATAAAGAAGGATGCTGCACCAGCGAAACACAAACCTGCAAGGAAACCTGTTGCCTTGCCGTTGAAGGGATTAGTTGTAATAGCGTTCATAATCTTGTAATTTTAAGAGTGTGTGACGTAATGTTGTTAAATCTGCTGCAAAATTACGGCTATTACAGGTACACACAAAGAAAAGCAGGTCTATTTCTTAGACCCGCCAGGTTTGTTGTTAAATCACAGAAAATAAGTGCTTTATGAATATTCTTTTGCAAATATAGGGTCTATTTCTGCAAAACAAGAGGGGTCAGAAGGTCTGTATGAAGTCACGCAGGGAGGTTTTTTCGCCCTTCAGTCCCACCTTCTCCTTTGTGACGAAGAGTTTCTGTTTGATGGACTTTTCGCTGATACCATAGATCACGGCAAGACTACGGGTTGGCATACGCAGACGAAGTAGCATCATGAGGTGGATGGTCTCTTCGGAAAGCGTGGGGAACTGCTGACGCAGACGCTTGACGAAGAGGTCCTCCACGCTGTCAAGGAACCCTTCCAACTCGTCCCATTCCGCATCACTCATCACGAAATGCTGACTGGCACCTTCCTTCAGGTCCTCAATCTTTTGCATGGTGTCTACCTTCTTGTCCAGGAAGCGACGCATGGCATTGATCTGTTCCTCGTGGTGTAGCAGTTTCTCTTCCTGCAGTTGGGCATGTGCCTCCTGACGTTGTAGTGCAAGTTCGGCCAACAGACGAGCCCTGCTGCGTCGCATCAGGTATAGCACCACAACCAAGGCAATGATGACAAGTAGGATGATAATCACCAGGGAAATGGTAAAGAGTTGGCTGCTGTGAAGGTCAGCCCTACGTTCTTGCTCGGTTTCTTTTCTGCCAATCTCTTGATAGTATGCCAGATTCAGTGCTTGTACCTGATCCAGCAGAATGTCATCCCACTTACAAACGGAATCTACCAGAGCAGAGGTCTCGTCCTTCTCCCCAATAGCGTTGGAGATGCTGAGCAGATACCGATAGGCCGTGCTGCAGGTCTTTGATGATACAGAACCTCTGTGCAAGATACCATACAGTTGTTCCTTGGCTGCAGCGAGTGAGTCTACCTGCATCAAGGTAAGGGCGTAGGTGAGTTGGGCAGACTCAGAGGGCTCTCTACTGACCTCAATGGCTTGTCTGGCACAGCTCAGGGCATCCTCCCTCCTGTTCTGCTTCATGCTGGCCAGTGCCATGTTCTGGTAGATGGTGCTGGTCAGTTCGGCATCATTCATGTCCTGTGCCTCCAGCAATGCCTGATGGAAATACCCTTCACTCTCAGTATATTTCCCCTCACCCAGCAAGGTGTTGGCCATAGTGAGCAGTTGGTTGACACCATGCACCTGTGCTTGCAAGCCAAGGGCAAAGAATACTGCCACCAAAAGTAATATTGTCCTTTTCATGAAGTAAGTTGTTTTGCGTTGAATTAGTGCTGCAAAAGTTGTGTGACTGGCCAGGTATGTATATATAGATTGCCGACCTAGTAGTCCCAACTATAAACCCTAAAGTCGTACTTAGAATTTATGCTTGCAATCGCGGCAAATATGGTTATGTCGAGAGGCTGAGGAGCAGAACCAATAAACGATTAGGCCTCCACCTATTATTATAAGGAGGGCGGAATTGCTGATAATTTCATACAAACTTTGGTCAAGGTTCTGGATGAGGATAAAGATGCCCATACCCAAGAATGCGAGGCCGAGAATAAGGGAAGTCCAGTTGCCGAAACGTCTGTACAGAACGGTTGCCTGAATGTTCTCACTGCCACACTTGGGGCACCATGTAACCTGGCGGCCTGTCTGTTCCTTACATGGGCGATTGTAAATAGAACGGGCCTGCTCGATGTCTTCTTCCCGGACCATTACATCCACGCTGCGGTCTGTGATGAGACCACGAGCCACCTTGCTGTTTGTCTCGTCGCATATCTGGCATTCAATGCCCTGCTCATCGAGTAGGTTCTTCAACATGGCTGCCTCAATGGCCGTATTGCAGTTGATTTTCAATGTCTTGCTCATGGTATTTTAGGTGGTCTATTTAATAAGGATTACGCGATGCCTAGGTTTTCAGAACATAAAGGAACTGAATCGGATGGAGTTGGACGTCTTTTGCTCCAATGCCTCTTTCATTCCATTTATCGCACTTTCAAAGAAGAAGTGTATGAGGTGCTCGTCGGTTCCCTCGTTGCGTATCATGCGAAGGGCTGAAAGGTAAGTGTCTTTCTGGTCTGACCTGACTACGAACATGGGGTGTCCCGAACGCAGCAGGATGAAGTTGCTGAGCAGACGTCCCGTACGACCGTTTCCGTCGCGGAAAGGGTGTAGATACTCATAGAAACCATGAAAACGTGCGGCAACAATCATGGGGTGAATGCCGCGTTTCAGGGCATCCTCGGTGGATTGTAGGAGTGAGGGTACACGTGCTATCAGCTCCTCATGCGGACCAAACAGCGTGTCGCCTGCAGCCATGTCACAGGTGGTGTATTCGCCAGGGATGGCACCAGCAGCACGATAGGAGAGAGTGTGCTCTGTACACAGTCGGTTGACTTCTTTCAAAAGTACTTCGTTAAGAGGGTGCTTATTTTGTGCAACCTGCACCATGTATTCAAAAGCAGTGAAATGATCCAGAATCTCAAAAGCCTCCAACAGACTCTTGTCACGGGGTATCATGCCAAGTCCTTTCTCCTTCAGTTCGCGTGTATCATTGACGGAAAAACTATTCCCCTCAATGGCGCAGCTATGGGCAGAGAAGAGTACTTCGGCATATTCGAAGAAATCCTTCTCTGACATAGGACCTACCACCTTTCGCTGGTATTTCTCACGTATGTCCTCGTACAGTTTTATTTGGTCCTCGTACATGGTTCTGTCAATTGCTGGTGGAATAGTGTTGCAATTTCGTTACAAATATACGCATCTTTTCCTTCATGGCAAGTCCTTTTGGACGAAATCTTTATATAAACACATTGTTTTCGTCCAAAAGGTCGCGTTGTCGTTACTTAGTACAGAGTATCAGTAAAAGGAAAAATGCCATTTTCATTTTCGTCATTTATTGTTTGACTCAACAGCACGGATAGTACGTGCTGCAAAACGGTCATGGAAGCCCGCTCCGACGATAGAAGCTCTACTACATAAATAGAAGGAAGTGGTTGGTTTCTGAGGGTCAATCTCGGAAGCCCAATAGTATCCATTTGAACCTACACCATATTCTCCTTGGAAGTTGAGGCAACCTGCAGCAGGAAGGAAGATGCTATTGCCATTCTTTCCTGTTACCAAATGGCCGTTAACACCATTCAGGGTGGTCCATTCCCACTTGCATTTCTCCATAAGCTCTTTTATTTCCGCTATCGTTGGGATGCGCCATTTTTCACCCATTATCTGAGTCGCAGCATCATCTTCAGGCAGTAGCATAGTCCGCATATCGACATTTGAACCATAGGCAACATCGGTGTTATATTTGGTAAGACTTCTTTCCGAACGGTTACAGAGGCGATAGTTGTACCATCCCTGGTTGGAGGATGCTGGAATATTGACATCACCCCAATTAAAATACATACCCGTTCCTTCTGGTTTGGTGGCACCAACATTCACACTTGCCCATTTCACGGAAAGTCCAAGATCCACAGCCTTCAGTGTGCTAGTTGTTACATTGCTCTTGTTCTTCTTGCCTGTAACCTTTTTATCCTTTCCTTGGATATCTGAGACTGTTGTGAGTACCAGTCGCAGGCCGACATTCTTCGAGCAGCGTCCAGCATCGAAATAGGCACGCTGAGTGACATAGTTCTCCTCGATCTTACAACCAAAATCTCCACCACGATAGACATGACGACTATGAATGTTTTCGCCGGTAGCTTCTGTACATGGAGCAGCATCCCCATGATATTCAGAACTGGTCCATTCGTATACATTTCCACTCATATCGTAGAGTCCCAGCTCATTAGGCTTGAGGGCCTTGACGGGATGAGACATCTTACCGCTGTTGTTGACGCTCCATGCTACTTCATCACACTTGTTGCTGCCACTATGGAGGTAGCCCTTGCGTTGCAAGCCACCCATGGCAGCCCACTCCCATTCTGCCTCGGTGGGAAGACGGAAGTCTTGACCGGTGATATCCTTCAGTTTCTTGAGGAACTCCTGACACTCCTCCCAGGTCACATTCTCCACGGGTAGCTGAGCACCCACGGTGTAGCTGGGGTTGTAGCCCATGACGGCCTCCCAGAGTTCCTGTGTCACCTCGCTCTCGCTCATTTGGAAGTCATTCACGAAAACAATATAATTCTGATTATTGGATAGATTGCTGGTCTTACTATAGTTGCCTCCTTCCACGGGTATCATGTTCAGGGTGATATCCTTTATGGTAATTGCCTTGGCATTCTTCGCCGTCTTGCCAGGCTTGACGTCTGCCACGTTAGTATTAGGCATACGAACGGCACGGGCTGTGCGATGCAGCACCTTACGGTCATCATTGGTATAGATGTCGCTGTGGTAGAAACTCAGGCCATAACCCTTGTTGGCATCCTCTGCCGACTCTTCGCACGACCAGTAGCTGCCACTCTCATTGAGATAATGCTGCTTGTTGTCGTCACCCACCCATTCTGCTGCGGGCAGGAAGATGCTACGACCGTTCTTCTTGCTGGTGATCTTTCTTCCCATCTGGCCTTTCACACTTGTCCACTCGGTGGTGGTGTACTCAGGATTGATGAGCTCGGCAAACTGTTCCTTCGTAGGCAATTGCCAACCGTTACCCCAATACTCCGCTACATACTTTATAGCCTTTTCCCAGCTCATATAGTTTCGGCCATACTCAGGCGAGGTTGTACCAACGTTGCAGGTTGCCCATAGTGTTCCGCTAGGCAGACCGAGATCAACGGTTTCGCGCGTCTCATTGGTCTTGTAGCTGAGGCTGTGACGTTTGGGGACAGAGTTGTAACTTGTAGTGTTACGTGTATTTATTGAGCTGTTTCTTGCGCTTTCCTTTACCTTCTTTACTTGCTCCTCATAAGCCTTGTAGCGCTCCATGATCTGGCGACCAATGGGGGTGTCAAGCTGTTTGTCGTTCAGCACATCGTACATCTGGTCAATGCTCAGCAGATAGCGGTAATAGAAGGCGTACAAGGTACCCTGTTCGTTGGCATGGTTCAGCAGGTAGCGCCTAATCTGTTTGTTTTTCTCACCACTGTCTTTATCAGACCCCCAAGTGTTTTCCACATAGTCAATGGCATCCTGCATCTCCTTGTAGAAACCCTCGTCACCACTGAGTTCGTAGGTACCGTCCTTCACATTCACAATGGCATGGCCGGGAAAGGCGGGAATCTTGATACCTGTGGGACAGATGCTGCCATCAGCAAAGGTGGCCAGCATGTAGAACTCGGTAGGTTCCTCAATGTAGGTCTCAAAGTACACCTCACGATTCTCGTCGCAAGGAACGTCCTTCAGGATACCCAACTGATTGTTGGGATGCTCCAGGCGGTCATACATGTAGAGCAGATAGCCCGTGTCGAAGATACCATTGGTGGGATGGATGGTCACCTTGAAGTTGGGTGCAGGTTTCTTGACTGGTTTCTTCGCTGCCTTCCTGACCTCACTCACCTTACACGTACCGCTGACGTAGGTGAAGGACTTCACCGTCTGTGGTAGGGGCTCGAAGGCATAGTAGCCACCATAGACACCCACCTCGGCCGAATTGTCTTCACCAGGGTTGCCTAGGAGGGTGCGCAGCATCTTGTATTTCTTGCCGTTCTCGTCGAGTAGATAGTCGTCCTTGCCTGCTCCACGGCGGGCATCGCAGGCCTCGCTCATCAGGCGAACAACGGTCTCCTTCTGTCCCAACCATACCTCTTTGACTGACATGCGGTAGAACGTATCGCACTTCTGTTCCACCTCACTCCAGCGTATACCTGTGGGTTTAGGCAGATAGGGAGAGGTCCACTTGGTGGCTCTGCGAGCATCCCAACTGTAACGTTCCACCTTGCTGATATAGGGGTACTGGTCGCTTTGACTCTTGGTGGGCGTGAGTTGTCCGTCAGCAATCCTTACATCGTAGGTGACATTAGGCACGGCATAGAGTTCCACACCCTGTCCTGCCTGCTCCTTGCCCTGGGCATCCACACCCTTGAGGCAGAGACCCTTCATGTAGTCCACCTCCACCTCGTAGGTGAACTTTCCGTCCTTCACAGGCACGGTCGTTGTGGCCTGTTTGGGCATATGGAAGTACTTGTCACTCAGGTAGATGTTATAACTAGCGAACTGATTTTCACCCCCACCGAGCTCTACATTTAGCGTGAACTTACCCTTGTAATTCAATGTCTGTGCCTGTGCAACCATGGCTGCAAGGACAAGCAGAATAGTCAGAAACTTTTTCATATTTAGTGTGTTTTATGATTCTTAAATATGTAATCAAATTTATTTATACAAAGTTTAGTAAGCAATTAATTATTAGTTTGTACCCATCAGAGCTTCATCGTCATCAAACATGATTGACTCATCATCGTACTTCGACTCTTCCCTTTTAATGGCCGACTCGGCAGCTTGCTTGATCAGTTTACCGTAGGTGGTATCGTAGAGTGAGTCGGGAAAGAGTTCAAAGATATCCTCTATGGGCAGCAACATTTCACGCTGATATGCATAGAGGCAGCCTTGCTCGGCGCTATGGTTGATGAAATAGCGTCGGCGAAGCTCTTTGGCCTCCTTACTGGTGTGCTGTAAGGTACTATTACGAGAGTATTCCAAAGCATCGGTGTATTCCTTGTAGAAACCTGTACCCGAGATTTCGATATCATTTGATTTTGTCCTGATCTTGGCATGAGAACCGGGGAAGGCGGGAATGCTATATTGCACCTTCTTGCCTACTCTCTTGCCCATGAGGATGAGTCTTGTGGGTTGATCCAGATACACTTGGAAGGTGACCTGACGATTATCACCGAGTGTCTTTTCATCAATAAATATGGGAGAACCGAGATCCACCTTGGAAAACCCGTTCTCGGTCTTGTAGAGCTCATAGGCTGTGTCCTCCACCCCATTGGTGGCAGTGACGGTGATGGTGTAGTTGGGTTTGTGGTCTGCCTTCACTTCTTCCTCTATAGGCTCTTCCCCTGCGATTTCGGGCAATTCTGCTACAACCTCCTCCGTTGGCATGGGTTCTGCCTGCTTCTCCAACATTGCCTCTACTTTCTGCTCCTCCTGGGCAATACCCTGCTCCACCTCTTGTATGATATTCGGTCGAGCATAGGCCATCAGCACGATTGTCATGAGAGGCAGTATATAGAGCACTTTCATACGCGAGAATCGATTGCTTTCCTTGCAGAGCATCATCTGCAAGCGCTTCTTTACCGCGCTGGCATTTAGGTTGTTGACGATGGGTTGGCTGGTTGTCACGCTGGCCTTGGCAATGAGCAGACGTTGATACAGGTCTTGATCATCAGTACCTTGAATCACAGCCTTATCTGCCTGGTATTCATGTACATCGCGCAGGTCGGTGCGTAGTATGTACACGAAGGGCAGGAACCACAGCATGTTCGTCGTGATGTCACAGAGGAGCATGTCCCATGAGTGATGCTTGCGGATGTGGGCCATCTCATGTCGAATAATCATCTGCCCGTTTTGTTCCAGGTCGTTGGAAGTCAGCATGATCCACCTCATCCAACTACAGGGCATCGTAGCCTTCTCGTTGATGACGAGATGCACATGTTCGGGCACATCGTTGCGCTTTACACGTTGACCGTATCTGATGATAGACCACAATGAGACGTAGCCTCGTAGGTAAAGTGCCCAACTAATGACTAAGCCCAGCAGATATGTACCTACTAAGATAATGAACCACAGGGCGGGACGCTTCGTGGTTTCCGGTAGAGGGGTAGTGCTGATCGTTGTCTGCTGTGCTGAGGTCGTTGTGATTTCCTCGAAGGCAGGCATGTTCTCTTCCAATGTCCCTGCCTCTTGGCTAACCGAACGTTCCACCGTTTGCACCACATTGCTCAACTTATTGCTTGTAGGTAATTGGCAAATAGGCAACATCATGCTGCCAAGGAGTATGCCTAACAGTACGAAACGATTCATTCCGTGGAACGTCTCCTTTCTCAGAAAGATGCCATACAGTGAGTAAAGTATCGTCAGGGCGAGAGCCCATTTTATTATATATATAAGATAAGGTGCCATGGTATGTGTCTTTAGTAATTATTGCTTTTTCAGTTCCTCCAAAAACTTCAGCAGTTCCTCCTGCGTCACTTTCTCCTCCTGAACCAGGGCAGAGACCACATTCATGTACGACTTGCCGAAATAACGGTCAACGAACGAATGCAACTTGCCTTTTCCGTATGCAGCTTGTTCAATAGCTGGAGAGTAAATATACCCGCGTCCCTTGGGTTCATGGGTGAGATATCCCTTGTGTTCGAGCGACTGGAACAGTCCGGAAATGGTGTTAATGTGTGGCTTGGGATCTGGATAGAGTACCATGATATCCTTCGGAGCACATGAGCCTGTCTGCCAGATGAACTCCATTGCCTCTTCTTCCTTGTTAGTCAGTTTTTCCATACCTTTTTATTAACTGATAATTGCGTTCAATTGAATTTTCAGTTGCAAAGGTAGTCAAATAAACCGAAGTACCAAAACTTTTCAACGTAAAATTAAGTTAAATCATAAATATTTATAGGTGGGTTCTATAAATTCGCTTAGTCAGATTTTGGGATTATTTTCGAGTTCAAAGTGTTAGCAAACGACTTTTGCCGACGGGCAAAATGTAGAGTTATGCGGGCATAACGACTGAGAGCGCTGACAGTTTGAGCCGAGAAGAAACCAAAAGATGACAAAACGATAGNNTGGGAATTTATAGAACCCACCTATATTATGCTATGAAAATGAAACGGGCAGATAGAAATCCGCCCGTTGTTATCATTTTATGATTATCATTTTATAGTAATGTAGATGAATAGTGCTTCTTACGCTGAAATTCAATCATTTGTAACCAATGGATATGTGCCTTACTTGTACCTCTCTTTCAGCATCTGTAGTTCTGCCTTTGTGATCCAGATGACGGCACCATGCTTCTGTTCCTCAAAGCCGCGACGTTTCATCTTGCCTTCGTCAAAATAACCTATGGGATGGTAAGTGAAGAAGTCGCGCGTCTCAACGAAACCGAAATTCATGGGTTTGCGACGGTAGTTGTCGAACATCACCACATAGGTGTCCTGGCCAAGGCGCTTCCAGCAGTTGGGAGCCTCGTGACCTTGCTTCTCACCGTCGTAGTAGGTGTTGTCGATGGTATAGGGACCCTTGATATCGCTGCTGTAGGCATGTGCTGGGGTGGCCCCAGCCTCATGGCTGACGTAGAACAGATGGTAGGTGTCTCCCACATGGATGATATCGCTGTCGATGACGTTGTACTTCATGTCAGGTGCTGAGAACAGCAGCTGGGGTTTGCTGGCCATCTCGGTGAAATCATCGTTCATGTAAACATAATAGATGACATTCTTCCCGTTACCAAAACGTGTGGTGAAATGTACCATCAGGCGGTTCTCCTCGTAGTCCCAGACAGTTTCAGGAGCCCATACGCAGCCCACTTCGCCCCAGTCATTCCCGTCAATGACGCCTAGTGACGAGAAGTCCAGGTTGGTGCGTGTCCAATGTACCAGATCGCTACTCTTCATGAGCACCAGTCCGCGATTGTTACCCCAACCATACTTGTTGCCGTCACGCTCCCACTCTGTGTCACGATAGCCGTCACGCTTGCCATAGACGTGAAGGTCGGTCATGGCGAGGTAGAAGTCGCCGTTGGGAGCACGGAAGATATGGGGGTCGCGTATACCCTTCTGTACGGCTATCGTGTCACCAGCAATGATGGGTTTGTCGCCGTTCAGCCCCTCCCAGTTGTAGCCATCCTCCGAGACGGCCATGTGCAGACCGTGATCCTGATCCTTGTGATAGACCATCAAGTAGCCTCCCATCGTCTCTTCCTTCAGGCCGTGACGACCATTGTCCCACTTCACCAGCTTGTCCACAACGGCCTTATCCACAGCAATGGCCGTACCGTGACTCATACCTGCAGGCATCTTGATGCGTGAGGTGACATCCTCCCAGGTCTTGCCATGGTCGTGGCTGACCGAGGCACCATACTTGTGACGGCTATACATATCGTAATAGACCAAGAGGTCGTTGCCTACAAACAGTGGGGCAGGACCCTCACAACGCTCCTTGCCGTGTATGGGGGCACTCACTTGTTTTGGGAACCCTTTCTTCATTGACTTACCCTTCACCACACGGATATTCTTTTCGGGTGGATTGAGGTTCTCGTTCTTTACTGCCATGATGAGTTCACCCGTCACGGGGTCCTCCACAACGGCTGCATCAATGGCGTTGAAGTCGGGGTTATACCACAGACGGGTCTTGGTGAACGTCTCAAAGTCCTTCGTGGTAGTGCAGTAGATGCGATGGTTCGAACCATTCTCGCTCAGACACCCCTCAGTCTTTACCCCCTTCATGCCTGGCACCGTACTTGCCCAATAAATGTAATAGGTGGCATCCTTACGGTCGTAGAACAGTTCGGGTGCCCAGGAGTTCTCAGCTTTGGGGAAGTCCACCATCACCGGTATGGCTTTTTGCTCGCTCCAGTGGATGAGGTCGCGTGACGAAGCATAGCCGATGATCTGATCATGCCAACTGCTGGTCCACACCAGATGGAAGGTACCGTCAGGAGCTTGCACGATGCTTGGGTCGCGCAGCAGTTTGTCCTTGCCCACCATAGGCTTCATGATGGGTTTGTTGTCGTTCACTGCCGTCCAGGTGTAGCCATCATAGCTATATGCCAGACAGAGTCCTGCAGCCTGCTTCTTAGTGTCGAAATATGTGAAAAGGTAAGCCTTCTCCTGAGCCTTTACTGCCAGTGTGCCCAGCACAGCCATCAGCATCAAAAATGTTCTTCTCATGTGAGTCAGTTAGTTCTGGTTTGCAGGTAGCACAACACTCATTCGTTGTTGCTCTACCCAAGTGTTGTGCATGTAATTTCTGCAAAGTTATACAATTTTAATGGTACTTCCAAACTTTCCGCCTTTCTATTTCCGAAGCATGGCCGAAGTGTGTCCGTACATTCCAGGAACTACTGCCAATTTGTAACCTATTCACTACCAAATAAACTTCAAATATACTACAATATTTATTGGACTTCAATTGGACTTTAATTGGAGGTGAATTGGACTTATATTGGAGTTAGTACGTATTAAAAACGGAGATAGAACGGTCAAGAATGGGTAATGAACATACCACTTAAATAGCAGTTGATAACAAAGATTCGACGTAACATGCACGAGCACAAATAGACAGGTATTTATACAGCCTACGTGCAAAGCCTAAAATTAGTCGGGCAAACATGCATAAAGAAATTCGCAAGTAATTGAAAACTAATTACTTGCGAATTATAAAAGTGCCCGGAACGGGACTCGAACCCGTACGGCCGTTATGGCCAAGGGATTTTCATGCTACTCTTGCTTTTACACAAGCCATCTACGTGAGATGTTGTAGTCTGGACTATTTCTTCACCATGTCTTTCGATTTAGGTGTTGCCTATATAGTCTCTACGCCATTTACAACCTTTACAGTTGATTTAGTGAGCCATCGCCAAAATCGTTGTCGCCAACGAAAAGGTTTCTGTTTGTTAGGGCAATTCTACATCACCGGTTTCCCGATGTGCACTCTTGTTTCGTCCTCGATATGTGTCTGTCATCGCGTGGCAGTTTGGACAAAGCAATTGGAGGTTTTCGAACCTATGATCTCTATTATCACCATTGATGTGATGGAGTTCTAAAGGTATTGGTTTACCTTGCCAATCTGTGAGTCCGCAACATTCGCAACGTCTTTCTTTTAGACCTTCTGTAAGAAGTCTCTTCTTGAGTTTGTAACTTTGATAAGAACTATTCTGTATAAGAATATCCTTTAAGTCCGTTACATCCTTTGGATTAAACTTCAAACCGACATTCCAACCTTGACCGGTAAAATGCGATATGTCTATATCATATTCCTCAATAGCATTGTGTATAATACGATAATTTCCTCCCGTTGGAGTTAAACCAAGGTGTTTGCATACTGAGGCTATGCTGAAAGACTTGCTTATGGCTTCTTCGTAGTCTGCTTTTGTTCGCTTCATATCCAGACTTGTTAAAGTCCCTCGTGTCTACCAATTCCACCATCTGGGCAGCCTTTGTGGGTGCAAAGGTAGGAATAAAATTTGAAAGATAAAAATTGAAACAGAAAAAATTGATGTAGGAAGGCTTTTTTCCTGTTATTGGTTGTTTATCACCACCGTGTTGTTGCCATAGGTGATACGATAGCGGTACAGACTTTTGCCTGCATCTCCTTGGGCAACGATACCCTGACTGTTGAGGTTGTAGGTGCGATTGCATTTGGGGCAGGTGGCTGTACCATCCGTGTTCAAGGTGACAGGTTTGGTGACGTAGGCCTCCTCGTAGCAGTTTCGGCAAGCACGGTCATAGCAGGTGACCGTGGTGTGGTCATATCCTAACTCGGGGATGTTGGGCAATCCGACAAGGAAACCGGAGAGGCCCAGGTAGAAGCCTGTGTAGTTGTTTACCTGAGTACGATTGACGGAGGTGCTGCCTTCGGTGTTTGTGAAGACAAACTGATTACCGGAGGCAGACATTGTGATGGTGCACCATTGCCCCATGCTGTTGCACGAGGTGTAGAGTTGGGATACGGCAGACACCGGATTGTAAGTGAATCGTGCAGGTAGGTTGCAGTACTTGCTGCTGACCAGATCGCCCTGGTCGCATCCCATGCAAATCAATAGGCTAAGGCTTAAGAAGACTCTCCTCAGCATCGGCTATCTGCTTGAAACTGAAACCATTCCAAACCTCGTCCATCAACTGCTTAATCTGGTCGTTGCAAAGGTTACCAATACTGCCCTCATGGGTGTGGTGTACCTCCTTCTGGGGAGTGAACTGGCCAGCCTCAATGTCCAGGCCCACCTTCTTGTAGGCGTCACGGAAGGGCATACCCTCTGCAGCAAGGCGATTGACCTCCTCAACAGAGAACATCAGGTCGTAACGCTTGTCCTCGAGGATGTGGTCGTTGACCTGTATCTTATTAATAATGTATGCCGTCATCTGCAGGCAGTCACGCAACTCCTCGAAAGCAGGCAGGAAAACCTCCTTGATAATCTGCAGGTCGCGGAAATAACCACAAGGCAGGTTGTTCATGATGAGGGTGACCTGCGTGGGCAGAGCCTGCAGCTTGTTGCACTTAGCACGTGTCAGTTCAAAGACATCGGGATTCTTCTTGTGAGGCATGATGCTGGAACCTGTGGTACACTCGTTGGGCAACTTCACGAAAGCAAAATTCTGGCTGTTGAACATACATGCATCGAAAGCCAGCTTTGCAATTGTGCCTGCAATACTTGCCATGGCAAAGGCTACGTTGCGCTCCATCTTACCACGTCCCATCTGGGCATAGACCACATTGTAATCCATTGAATCAAAGCCCAATAGTTGGGTGGTCATGGTGCGGTTGAGAGGGAAGCTGCTGCCATAACCTGCTGCCGAACCTAGAGGATTACGATTGGTCATCTTGAAGGCTGCCTGCAGGAAGAGCATATCATCTACCAGACTCTCGGCGTATGCGCCAAACCATAGACCGAAACTGCTGGGCATAGCCACCTGGAGGTGGGTGTATCCCGGCATCAGCACGTTCTTGTAACGTTCGCTTTGGGTGATGAGTTCATTGAAGAGACTACGCACATCCTCAGCCACATACTGCAACTGGCGACGCGTGAAGAGTTTTAGGTCAAGGAGCACCTGGTCATTGCGTGAGCGACCCGAGTGAATCTTCTTGCCCATATCGCCCAGACGACGGGTCAGCATCAGTTCCACTTGAGAGTGTACATCCTCTATGCCGTCCTCGATGATGAACTTGCCAGCCTTTATCTCGGCGTGTATGTTGCGCAGTTCGGCCAAGAGACTTGTTAATTCCTCGGCGGTCAAGAGTCCGATACTCTCAAGCATGGTGATGTGAGCCATAGAGCCCATGACGTCATGCTCGGCCAGATAGAGGTCCAACTCACGGTCACGACCTACGGTAAAGCGTTCAATCTCCTTGTTTATCTCAAAGTTCTTTTCCCAAAGCTTCATAATAGAAATGAAAAAATGAAAGAATGAAAGAGTGATAATATGGTGTGGAACCATCTATCACAATCATCCCATCTAGTAGTTCATATTTCGCCCAACACTCAACGTTCAACTAATAAGGCATCATGGCCAGCATGTCAGCCAGTTTCTCCACACCGTCCTTCAGTTTTCCCTCCACCATCTTACGGATGAAGAAGTTGAGTTCGGCTCCGACGGTCAGTTTCATGTGTGTACCCTCTTCACAGGGCAACAACTGAATCCACAGGTTAGCGGGTATGGGTGAACCCTGCAGTTCCATTTTGATTAGCTTAGGTTCCTCACGCTCGATGACAGACAGGGTAAGGGTTGTGCCCAGTTGCTCCACGGGTATGCTGACACTGTCAGTCGTGAACTCCATTTGTGAGAATTTGTCCTGGAGCATAGTCAACTGCTCGTCACTGACTTTATCACCAGCTTGTTGACGAATATGGTCAACGAACATGGGGTCAGCAGCTCTTTCCTTGATAGTCTGCAGGTTAGAGAGGTCGGCCAGTTTCTCGTAAACACGCAGATTGGTAGCGTAAATGGTCTTTACGTTGCTTTCGTACTTGTTCATGTTCCTGAGATTATTTCTGCCAGTTTGCGGGGTCCTTTCTCCATTCGTTCAGCAGGGGTACATCATCCTCTGAGATATAACCTGTGCGCAGAGCCTCTTCTACTACAGCCTCGTAGTTGGTCAGGGTGTAAAGGGTAACCTGAGCATCCTTGAAAGCCTCCTCTGCTACCTTGAAACCATAGGTGTAGCTTGCCACCATGCCTGCTACCTCACAACCGTTGTTGCGAATGGCATCTACAGCCTTCAGACTGCTACCACCAGTAGAAATCAGGTCCTCTACGACAACGACCTTCATACCGGGCTTCAACTCGCCCTCGATGAGGTTCTCCAGACCGTGATCCTTTGGTTTGCTACGTACATAGACGAAGGGAAGGTTCAGGAGGTCTGCTACCAAAGCACCCTGAGGAATGGCACCTGTTGCAACACCTGCAATAGCATCCACGTCGGGGAAATTCTCGCTGATGAGGCGTGCAATCTCAATCTTTACAAAGCTGCGAAGGTCGGGGTAGGAAAGGGTCTTGCGATTATCGCAATAGAATGGTGACTTCCAGCCTGAAGCCCATGTGAATGGGTTGGTGGGTTGCAACTTGATAGCCTTAACCTTGAGCAGTTTGCCTGCAAAGATTGTCTCGAGAGTTTTCATAGGTTTTATATGTATTAAAATTGTTATCTGAAAAGTTATCCGTAATTACTGAACGACAAAGGTACAAATAAACTTGGCAA
>DCIS01000114.1:27550-32158 GCA_002317475.1 Prevotellaceae bacterium UBA1720
AAAAGACTTATGTTTGTGTGGGTTTTCCTGTTGTTCCTCTGCCTAAAGCCAAGACGCTGAAAGTGGTATCGGGAGCAGCCTTAGTGATAGTGCGTATGATAGAGGAGATAGTGGCTCCGGTAGTGATGACGTCATCTACAATCAAGATGTGCTTCCCCTTCAACCTCTCTGGGTGGGTGAGGGCGAAGATGTTCTCTACGTTCTTCATACGCTCGGTCTGGAGCAGATGAGTCTGTGTCTCGTTGTCGACGATGCGTTTGATACATGTGACATCAAGTGGGAGCCCTGTGAACTCGCTGATACCCAGGGCTATCTTCTCGCTCTGGTTGTATCCTCGTTTGTGTAGTCGGTGTTCGGAAAGTGGCACAGGGATAATCAGGTCTATGCCCTCAAAGAAATGCCTGGGTTGATAGAAAGAGGCAAGTGCCCTGCCCATACGCAGACAAACATCGGCATAGCCTCTGTACTTGATGTCTACCAGTATTTCACTGATAGGTGTATCTGACTGATAGTCAAATAGTACGCCGGCTCGTTGGATGGGAGCAATGCCCCAGAACAGTTTGGCAGCCACACTCTCTGAATCGTTCTGTTGCGCACTTGCTTTCACCATGGTGTAGCATTTGCTGCAGATGGTGTTTTCTGAATCCAGCAGAGGACCTTGGCAGATATCGCAATGTCGAGGTACGAAAAATGATTTCAGAGATCTTAGGGTAGAGAGCATGGTGGGATGTTTTTAAAAATCTGAATATGTGGCACTTCTGTCTTCGTCAGGATAATCCCCTTCGTCCTCCTTCAGGTCTTCGGGAAGGCATTGCAGGATGCTGGCCATCTCAAATCCACGACCAAGGGCAAACCGTATCAACTTGCCACGACGTTCGTAGTTGTTACGTCCCTTCACACCACGCTGTTTACTCTGCAGTATGCCTTTGAGAATGTCTAAATACTCCTGTTCGGGCAGTTCGCTGAGGGCTTGTTGGCGAAATGCCGTACAGATTTGCAATAGTCTCAGTCCTTGGTCTATCTTCTGACGTCCCCAGTGATTGAAACGCAACTTATCCTTGGCGTAAGCCTTGGAGAATCGCTCTTCGTCAATATATTTTTCGTCAACCAGATAATCAATAATCTCGTTGCATTCCTCTTCTGAAGCCCCCCATCTCTTCAGTTTCTCCTGTATGTCATGACAGCAATGTTCGCTGCCTGCACATAAAGCAGATGCACGGTATAGCAGTTCTTGATTCATGTTCTGGGCGTTTAGTTGTTGGGAGATGTTGTGGTGGCTCGTACCATTCTCGTATTACCGTACTGGTCGTCTTGCAGAGTAATGTTGCAGAATCCCATATTGCTTAGCATCTCCCTGATTTCCTGTCCGTAAGAACGATTTATCTCGAAGTACAACCTACCATTAGAGGTGAGATGGGACTTAGCAAATTGTGCAATATGACGATAGAAGAGTAGTGGGTCATCGTCAGGTACAAACAGAGCCAAGTGAGGTTCGTGCTCCAGTACATTTGCCTCCATCTCTGCTGCCTCATGCTGACAGATATAAGGAGGGTTGCTGACAATCGCGTCATATTGTACGAAACCTTGATCAGACTCTGCATCGTCTTGTAAAATATCTTTCTGAAAGAATCTGATGTTCAATCCCAGTCTTTTGGCATTGCTTTCTGCTATATCCAATGCATCTGTGCTGATGTCACAGGCCTCGGTGTGAAATCCCCGATGAGCAAGGCTGAGAGCAATACATCCACTACCTGTACCCATGTCCAGAACCCTCGTGTCGGGACGGCATTCTGCCTCGTAATCCTGGCATATCCACTCCACTAGTTCAGCTGTTTCGGGTCTGGGAATCAGTACTCCTGGACGGACCTCGATGTCCAGTCCACAGAACAATGTATGGCCCAGAATGTATTGGATTGGTTCTTTGTGGAGCAGTCTTTCGGTGATATTTTCCAAATCTTGTAGTTGGTGTGAAGATAAATTATTATCTTTGTCCATCATTAGATCAGTCATCGACAGTCCGAAGTGCTCCTCCATAACCCAACGGGCCAGGGCTTTTGCCTCACCAGTAGGGTAGACGATAGAGAGGCGTTGAGTGAGTTCGCGAAACAGTTTCATGATACAAAACTACAAAAAATATGAATAGTAAAGGTGAGGTTATCCCTGAAAATGCATCTTGTCCTGCTAAAAAGGTCATTTCTGCTGCAGAATTGAGCGAGGAGCAACGTCTGGAGGATGAGAAATACATACGTAGGTGCATACAGTTGGCACGTCAAGGCATGGCTGGAGCACGTCCCAATCCCATGGTGGGTGCTGTAGTGGTGTGTGAAGGACGCATCTTAGGGGAGGGCTATCACATCTGTCAGGGAGGTCCACATGCTGAGGTCAATGCCATTTCCTCGGTCAAGCAAACCGAACTATTGCCTCAGAGCACCATCTATGTCAGTCTGGAACCTTGTGCTCATTACGGCAAGACTCCACCCTGTGCCGACCTTATCATCAGCCGAAAGATCAAACGCTGCGTGATAGGTTGTCAAGACCCTTTTGCCAAGGTAGACGGACTGGGAATCAAGAAGTTGCAGGAAGCTGGTGTTGAGGTTGTAGTGGGTGTTCTGGAGAAGGAATGTCTGACTCTGAACCACACTTTCATCACCTATCATACCTTGAAACGTCCCTATATCACGCTGAAGTGGGCACAGAGTTGTAATGGGATGATGGATGCAGCACGACGAATGCCTCGTACCTCAGAAGCTGATTCACCTCAGCCTGTGCGTTTCTCTACTCCCCTCACCATGACCCTCATGCATCGTCGCAGAGCCTTGAGTGACGCCATCTTGGTGGGTGGTGGTACGGCTTTGCTGGACAATCCCTCCCTCACGGTCAGGGAATGGATACCTCGTGGTGAGACAGGTAATCAACCTCTCTTTCAGAAGGAGAATGGCTGGAATGCCAAGGGGCATCCCTTGCGTGTGGTCGTAGATACAAAGGGTACTCTCCCCAAGGAACTCCGTGTTTTCAATGATGAGTCTGCCACCCTTGTGTGGGACAACTGGGACCTCAATGCCTTGATGCAACGTTTGCATGAGCAAAACATCCAGACCCTCCTTGTGGAAGGAGGAGCAGAAACCTTGCGTCGCTTTCTGGATGAAGGTTTGTGGGACGAGATGCGCGTTGAGACCTCTCCTTTCCTCATTCAGGAAGGCGTGGAAGCCCCCTCGCTGGCAGGTTATCATCCTTCAGAGGTCTATCAAGTGGATGGGAACACCATCTCGATTTATTATCAGTAGGTTTCTGGTTTCTAGTTTCTGGTTTCTAGGAGTTCCTAGGTTTTTCCTAGGTAATTCTAGGAGTTCCTAGGTATTCCTAGCCATCCTAGGTTCTCCTAGGTCATCCTAGTACCCATTTTATACGTACAGCCTACGTACAGCCTACGTAAACGTACGGTGTTTATACGGTGTTTATACGGTGTTTATACGTGACAAATGTGTCACAGCACTTGCTCCCTCAAAATGCTTTGGTGTGAACATTTTTCCTTAAAAATTGAAAAAATCGTCCAAAAATGCCTGTGTTTGTCTAAAATAATGCCAAAAAAAGACATAAAGAACTATTATCGTTTCGGTATTGAGGAAATAAATAGTAACTTTGTACCTTGATTTAACATGCGTACGCATAAACGACTTAAAATTAATGAAAGCATTTACATATTCACTCCTTTTGTCCTTGTTGGCATCCTTGACTCTCACATCTTGCCTGAAAGATGAGGAAACAACGTATTCCGACTACTGCTACATCAGCGCTTTCTCGTTGGGATATATCAAGCAGTTGCATCACACAACAGGTTCAAAGGGTCAGGACAGTACCTATATCACTTCATACTCTGCTTCGCGGTTCTGTATGAACATCAATCAGCGTGAGAATACGATCGAGAATGCCGACTCGCTGCCTTACGGTTCGCAGATTAGCAAGATTCTGACCACAGTGAGTTTCCAGAGCGTGCTGGTACACCGCCCCAAGGATATCAGCAAATTGGCACCTGAGGATACCGTTTGGGTGACCTATAGTTCGTCTGACTCAATCGACTTTACGAATCCTCGTGAATTCCTGGTTCTGGCTGCTGATGGTAGTGCTACTCGTTCCTATACGGTGAAGGTGAATGTGCACAAGATGAACCCTGATGCAACCGTATGGGACAGTCTTGGCGTGTCCGAGTTGCCCACACCTGCTGGTTGCAAGGAGCGCAAGATGGTGGCCTTGAACGGCAGTCTCAAGGTGCTGACCAAGGCTGAGGATGGCAGTCTGTCTTGCTTCTCACGTGCTGCAGATAGAACGGGCGAGTGGAAGGCTGAGACCATGCAAGGTGCTGAGGGTTTGGTGCTTGAGACCTTGCAATGTACGGATGGCATGGCGTATGCCAGCACAGAGACAGGTAGCCTCTTATACAGTACTGATGGTGTGGATTGGAAAACCCGCATGCTGGGTACTGAAGGCCTACGTCTGGTGGGTGTGAGCAGCAGCAGTTTCTATGCCCTGCAGCATGGCAAACTGGTGTGCAGTCCCAGAAATAGCGAGAACTGGACAGAGGAAATGCTGGATGAGGATGCCTCAAAGCTT
>DCIS01000139.1:0-4697 GCA_002317475.1 Prevotellaceae bacterium UBA1720
AATAGCTACCCACCTTGATCTTTCCGGGGCATACTCCAGGAGGACGCATAATGACATACATACCATGGTCATTGGCATCCTTTGCCAAAGGCATGTATACTGATGAAAGGTACTTGCTGAGCTTGGTCATGCTACGTGTATGTACGTCTGCCTCACCACTCACCTCAATGCCATCAGGGTCGTATGTCTTGCCGTCATCGCCTTTGTAGAAGACCTTGTTATAGCAATATTTACACTCTCCATACTTGGCATTGTTCCTGATCTGAGTCTCGGTGTACAATGTCGTACCAATATTCTTTCCACAATAACGGCAGAAGATGTCACTGCCGCCAATCCATGCAGGCTCCAGATGAAGTCGGAACAGATTGGCAAATGTTCCATTCAGCGTATCAGTCGTAGCCTCAAAAAGCTTGTGAAAATAGTTTTTACAGTTTGTCACGCCATTATCATTCTCGCCAGGTCCCCATCGCTGACCATTAAACCAGCAACTGGGAGTGTCCATAAATCCAAAGAAGCGTACAGGATGACCCTTAGCGTCAACCAGTTGCTTTCCCTCAACATGGATGTCAGGGGTCTTGCCAAATTCATACTGGGCATAACTGCTCAGGCCGAACATTGGCAAAGCGAGCAACAAAGCAAGTAATAGTCTTCTCATTGTCTGTAAAGTTTTGTGTTAGAAATAGTTATTGCATTATTTGATAATTACCTTTCTTGTTTTACCATTAGAAAGACGAATGATATTAACCCCCTTTTGCAAGGTGGAGAATCTTACTCCAGAGAGGTTGTATATTCCGCTCACCCCGGTATCCTCAGCCTCACGTGCCAGAACGTTCTCTATAGCCACGGTCTCCTCGTTAGGGGTAAAGGTAATCTGGTCCAACTTGAAATCCTTGCCACCGATATTGGTAAGGGTAAAGGTGTTCTTGCCCTTCTTCATCGTGGTTTCATAAGAGATCGTTTTCCACTCACCTGAAGTATTCTCCAAAGACAGATTAGCATTGGTTGCGTTCATCTTTCCTCGAACATTGAACTTAGACGTGCCGTCATACATATATTTGATAGTCACGGTGTAGGTGCCCTCTGCCTTAGTTACGGGGAATGACTGAAGGCTGCCAGACGTACTGGACCCCATTACCACAAAACCCATGGCAGAATGGCCACGCAGATTGCGATAGCTTGAATTGTAGGCATCCGTCACCACATTACCCACGCTCTTGTAATCCATATCCTCAGCCTCGATGATAATCTCGCGAATGGTATCTTCTGGTTGGAGGGGAAGGTCGGCCAGCACTTCATCTGAGAGGATATCAGTGAGACGATCAGCAGCATCTCCTGTACAGTTGATGGTAAGGTCAACAGGACCCATGTGTGAAACAGTACAAGTGTATGTGCCCGTTTCCTCGTCCCATTTCTCCGTTATTGTAGCAGTTGCCTTGGCACGCTTCTTAAACGATTTTGTAGGTTTCTCCTTCACACCAGTAATCTTGATGACATCCTTTTTGGCAGCAGTACTATCAGAACGGTAGTTGTTTAGGTAGAAATACAGATGGTCATCATATTCCTTGACTAGTGCGGTACTGAACAATGGGAAGTCCAGGAACAAGCTGTCACAAGTATTATACTGAAGGGGGATGCCTGCGACAGAATTTCTTCTGGTGTTCAAGTAGCTGTAAGGCGTGTAGCAAACCAACTCATTGTAATGGCGTGCTACGAACATATCACCGTTGCTGATTTCGGGATAGACTGCGTTAAAGGCATTTACCTTTGTACTCTCGTTCTTCCATTTGCCCGTCTTGCCATTGTAGGTCGAACGCTTAATCTGGCTGGCAGCAGGAATAGTCTTGGCCAATGAATCATAAAGACTGATGACTATTGGGATAGCCTGGTAACGCCCCGTTTTCTTATAATACAGGAAGTTGTTGTTGCCGTAACCAGCTACAGTGCCGAATCCCGACTCATTGCTGGTACGAGCATTAAAGGGGTCATCCTGCAAGTAGAGTCCATGATAGAGGTCGATGGGTGCAGCGTATGCATTGACCTTCAAGCTGGTATTGTCAGCATTGGCAGAAATGTCATTTATCATCACATACTTGGTACGACCAATGACTTCTTCACGACTGGCAATGTGGATGCTTCCATCCAGCACCTTACGGAACATGTCTACCCAGATGTTGTCAAAGTTGCCGTATGTACCCCAGTTGCGACGAGTATAACCCGCACTTGTGGTCGTACGATTGGTTTCCTTAAAGTCCTCTGTCCATATCAACTCGGGGCCATCCCACACACAGGCACCATTCAGGCACATCTGTTCTAGCACGGGTGCGATACCCACTGCTCCGGGATAGGAATGGGACTTGCCGTCATTCTTGCACAACTCGTCAATTGCACCATTCCATCCACAGTTGTCATAGCGAACACCATAATTCTTGGCCAGGCCTGAGATGAAAGGAGCCATGGTTACACTCTCGTTGTTGAACCAGTTGGCACTGGTTGTGTACTTATACAGGAAGAGCATCGCCTCAGGATACTTCTTGCAGTTGTTCAAGAAAGTGGTATTGCGCTTCATCATACCAATGGGGTTGAGAGGATGTGACCAGATATTGCCACAGAACGATATGGTCAGGAAACCACCATATTTGTGGTGCATGGGCACAAGGTTGGCAAAGAGTTTGATACGATCGGTATCGCTGCTCGAACTCTTGTCACCTGATTCATTGAATCCCCAGAACTGCTCGGCGTAGTTCCATCCGAGGAAGTTCTTGTAGTGGATAAAGAAATACTCGTGGGTATCCAGTGCATTCTGGAAGTTGGCTGCATTGTCACGGATATGGGTATGTCCGCCACTGGCGGGCTGACAGGTGAACCACATATTGTTGGCACAGCAGATGGAAGCCCACGATTTGTACGTCTGGATGGCATCCTGAGGCTTCTTGTACATGTCAATGTCCTTGTCGTAGGAGCAAGACATCGACAGGTTCAGAATGACGTAGGGTTTGATGTCAGCAGGAATCAAGTCAATGATCTTCTGAGGGTCGGCATTGTTCCATACATCAATGTGTATGAGCCAAGCAGGATGTTGGGGGTCGATGGGACGACGTTCCTGAGCAAAAACAGTAAGGCTCAGAAACAGAACAATCAATGAGAAGAAACTCTTCGTGATGGGGGAGAATAATGTGATACTCATGAGATTAATTAGGTTTGACCTTGCAAAGGTACAAATAATATTCTGATATTATTAATAGATATGATACATTATCTATCATATTTGAAACATTTTCAGCCAATTAACCACGAATTCTGTATGTTAACACACAAAAGAGGCATCCTGCGCGAACAGGATGCCTCCTAAAATTTATGGATAAATGGTCTTACTTAGTGTAAGTATACCATTTTCAAAAGTTACTTAACGAGCATCTTTACAACCTTACCGTTGCTCATCTTAACGATGTTAACGCCCTTCTGCATCTTAGCCAGGCGAACACCGTTTACACTGTAGATGTCAACGATAGTTGCGTTAGCCTGAGTAGATGAGATAGAAGTCTCAAGGTTGTTCAATGCACCAGCATAGTCATAACCCTCGAGAGGAGCAACGAAGTAGAGAGAAGCGTTGTCAGCATAGAATGTACCCAACCAGCCTTCGGTAGCCTCACCACTCTCGTGAGTCTCAGCAACACCAGAAGTATAGTTCTCAACAACACCGATAGTCAGGACACCATCCTCACCTACAGTTACCTCGCGTACAGCAGCAACAGAGTTTGCATCCAAACCGCTGCAACCGTTTACGGGAGTCATGAGGGTCTGGTCTGCAACATTAGCATAGAGGTACATATCCCACATCTGGGTTGAATCGTTCTGAGCATTGTAGTAGAATACCTTGCCGTAGTCAGCAATCTTAGTGTTTACGAGAGGAGTACGAGCGTTCAGAACGTATGCGTACTTACCTACGGGCAGACCAGAGATTGACTGGTTAAGGTTGAAGTTTACATTACCATAAATGCTAACCGAACCATCAACAACATACTGTGAGGCAGAGGGTGAACCATTCCAACCAATGCTTGCAGTCTTCTCCTCGTCAGTAGCGTCAACAGACCAACCGGGAGCGTTGCTTACGCCATTAACACGGTAGAACTTGGGGTTAGCAATGTAACCTGTCATGTCGATACCCACGATTGAGTCGCTTTCAACATTGATCCAGTCCTCAATCTCGTATGCATCAGTATCCTCAGTTGCATCAACTGCAATCTTACCAACCTTCATCTCGTGAGGATAAACGGTTGCGAGGTTCTCCTCTGCATTCCATGTACCAGCAACAATCTGCTTGTAGAGAGCGATCTTGTTTGCATCGTTGATGAGCTTAGCAACCTCGCGGTCATCGCTGACAGCATTCTCAGCAGCAGCAATGGCAGCCTCGTCGTCAACGCCCAGCAATACAGCAGCATCAAGAGCGATGTTGATACCCTGGGTCAGGATGTCGGTGCAAGACTGTACGTTAGCCAGCTTAGAAGCTGCAGAAGAAACCTTGGGAGCGATCTCTGCCAACTCAGCGTCGGTCAGATCCTTACCTTCCTTGTCACCATAGAGAGCAACAATCTCCTGTGCCTCAGCAACAACGTCAACATTCATGTACTTGGTACCCTCGAGAGCAGCAATACCATCCTTAACATCCTGGATGTTGTTATCGTACTCATTAATATTAT
>DCIS01000139.1:4752-7497 GCA_002317475.1 Prevotellaceae bacterium UBA1720
CATTTACCTCAGAAGGACTATGGTAGGTAGCACTCTTAGCCTCCTCGATAGCCTCGTCGAGAGCCTTGTAGGTCTCAGCCTCCTCGAGCTCGAAGCACTCGTCAAGAACGAGAGCTGCGGCCTCGCAAGCCTCCATAACCAAACCATTGTAGTAAGCAGCCTTAGAAGGCATGGTGATCAGCTTCACGTCAGCCAGCAGGAACTCCTGCCATACAGCATCCTGTGCAGCGAACTTCATTACATAGTAACCTTCGTTCTCAACCTCAAAGTCAGCCTCGAGAGAAAGGGTACCAGAAACCTTACCGGTTGAACCGTTCATGTTAGGCTTAGCTACGTAGTCATTGAACTGAGCATATACGTTACCATCGAGATCCTCAAGAGTGAAACGGAATACGGGCTCGCCCTTCCAAGCAGCCATCTTGAAGCTTACATTGTACTTGCGGGGAGTAAGTTTCAAAGAAATCTCCTCAGCAGTAACACCGGTGGTTTCGGTCAACTCAGCAATAGCAGCCTCGTTCAGCGAACCATCCTTGTTCAGGTAGTCCTGAATCAACTCACCGTATGAAGCATAACCCTCAGTGGTACCACGAGAACCCCAGTAGAGAGCCTTGGTGAAGTCGCCACTGAAACCTTCATAAAGACGAGCACCACCACCACCAGGGTTGCCACCCCAGCCGTAGTTCAGCTGATTTGAAGTACCCTCAACGAAACCATAACGGTGATAACCTGCCTCGTTGTAAGTGTTCCAACCCTGAGGTACACCATTGCTCATGCCATTAGCGAAGTCTGAAGCATAGATAGTCTCAGCAACCTCAGCATCAGTGCTCAAACCAATAGAATAGGTAAGGGTAACAGGGTTGTCCATAGTAACGCCCATGATGTTGCCAACCTCAGTCAAGGTGAAGGTATAGTCATTGTCCTCAAGACCCTCAGGAACAGCGATGACAACGGTATTGTCAACAGCCTTTGCATTAGCCTTGATATCCTTCTCGTACTTACCGAAGTTATCGCTGTAACTGATAGTAATAGAAGCATCATCGATGCTAACCTCCTTGTTGAAGGTAACAACGATCTCCTTGAACTCATCAGCGCTCAGGTTGAAGCTGTTGTTCTCGGGAGTTACGCTTACATACTCGGGAGCACTCCATGCAATAGATACTGCATCGATAGACTCGTCAACGTATGCGGTCTCGTTCTCGAAGCCAAGAGCAACTACAGTACCCTCAATATCGGTGCTGGGGCGCTTGTCAGTAGTGTAAACGATGGGGCAATCAGCATCAGGAGCAAAAGAAACCAATACGGGCTCCTCTGACTCAGTGTCCAGAACAACGCCATCAGGCAAGAATGCATAAAGATAGCCATCAGCGTGAGCCTCGAGGTACTCAACAGTATACTCAGTGCTACCCTGCTTGATGGTAACATACTTGGTATCCAACAGATAGGTACCACCATTGTTCTTAGCGAGGTCAGCTACGTTGGTAGGATAACCGAAGTCGATCTTTACGCACTCGGCATTGTAGGTAACGCCAGCAACTGCTACGTTCTCCTCAATTACGATGTCGTCCAGATAGTAAGCACCGGGGTTATACATATTAATAACAACAAAGTAGCTGTTTTCGGGGAAACCAGCTGCGCCGTTACCAATAACCTTACCGCGCCACTCCTCGGGAACGCTTTCGTTGTCTTCAGCGATGAGAACATCAGCCTCACCGTAGCGAGCCAATGCAATTGAATCCAGGAACTGCTTGGTGTTGGTGAAGGTCACGAAGCTGATGTGCTTCCACTCGTCCTCGGTAGTGTCCCAGTTGGTGTTGTAAGAGGTGTGGTTGATGGGAGACTGCATCTCGTTGTCGAAATACTCACGACCGATTGAGATACTGCTCTTGAACTTCTCAGCAGTCTTCATCCAGAAAGAAACACGGTAAGAAGTGTTCTCCTTGATGGGCAGATGACCCAACTTGAAACCACGCTGCCACTGCTGATCGCTAACTGCGTCGCCATTGAGAACCTCCAGACCATACTGACCTGAATGAGCAGCCTCTTCGCTCTGCTCAACCCAAGTATCGCCGTCCTTAACGTTTACCCAGTCGCCAAATTTGCCGCCAGGGGTCAACGCCCACTCTGTAGTGTGGCTTGCGTCACCTTCCTCGAAACCGAGGGTGACAATCTGCTGTGCCTGAGCAAACATACTGCTTACCAAAGCTGCAGCAAGGAAGAAAAATTTCTTCATAAGCTTGTTGATTTTAGGTTAATAATTAAATTAGTATTTGAAATTTCGATGCAAAGATAGACAAAAATTCATTTATGAGCAAATAATGAATGTAACACATATTTGGTTTAATGTAACATTATTAGAGTTTCGTAGGTTTTGTCTGGTCTAATTGCCCACTTTCTACGTACAGACACCGTACAGTGTACGTACAGCCTACGTAGATGTACGGTGTTTGTACGGTGTTTATACGGTGTTTGTACGTAGGAAGTAGGTTGTAATAGAACACATAAAACTTGTATCAGTATTATTCAAGTGGCAGATACCAGTTCTGGATATCAGATAGTTTTTTGAATACATCGTTGTCAAAATTAGCTGTTCCCTTTCTGCTGGCAACCTTACGGGCAAGATACTCTGTATCGTCACGGTGCAGTGAGATACGCATCAAGTCATAGTAGCGTTGTCCTTCAGTTGCTGTCTCAAGTGCCATCTCATCGGCAATGAAATTCTCCACGCAAAGGATACTGTCATTGAGG
>DCIS01000155.1:0-4745 GCA_002317475.1 Prevotellaceae bacterium UBA1720
AATTTAGTGATAGGATATTCTTGATGTCTTGTTCCTCATTGTTCATGCTGATATAGACGCTGATGGCACCCACTACGGCAACCACGCCTGCGATGGCATAGCAGAGCTTGACCACATAGGGAATGTACTTGGCGATCTCAGTGGTGACCTGGCCAAGGGCGGTAGTGCCGGCGGTATAGTCACCTGCCGCATTCTGCGCCATGGCAGTGATGGTTCCTACTAGCATCATGACGACAGCCATCTGAAGACGCTGGGAGTTGCGCAGCTTCTTTCCTGCGCTCCTGAAGAAATTAGTTACTTTCTTAATCATTACACAATTCAAATAGATTACACAACTACTCCTCTGCAGCGGAGTTATTCTGAAAACATGTCTTTCTACCAATGGGTAAGGTCAGCCACTGACCTGATACCCGAAGAATGCAGGCAGCACGATGGTTGCTCCGATGATAAAGAGGATGGCTCCAATGAGGGTCGTGATGTTCTTGGTCACGCCGTCTTCACCGATCTGCATCTTATAATAAATCTGGAAGGCTGATATGATGGCCACTATCGAGGATATGGCATAGACGAGATAGACAAGGCTGACCATCATCGTCACCACATAGTCATGCATCATGGCAAGAGCGTCTGCGCCCCAGCTGTAGTCCACATTACCGCACTTGGCGGATGCGGACTGGACAGCCGAAGCGAGAGCTGCACACATCAACCACTTATTAACCCTTATATTCATTCCTGACTAAAGTTTGTCGCGTGTATCGGTAGTGATGATGACAGGAACGGTGTTCGAGGGATTCAGCAGAATCATGTCGAACTCGTCGGGTTCAAACTCGTCGGTAAACTCAGGCTGGATGTCTTCCATCCTGGCTTCTACAGTTTCTGCATGCTGCTCTGCCGGGGATGGTGCGGACTGCTCGGTTTCTGTCTCAGGGATGAACCTGTCTTCATCTTCCACATTGGTTATGTCCTCTTTGCCGACAGTGTCCTCGTCCTCGGATATTTCGTCACCGATATAGAAACCATGGTCGGACTCGTTGACTTCGACGGATTCAATCTGACCGTCCATGTCACTGACCTCGAAGGTCTCCGTGGTATCGGATGTCTGGCCCTTGGTCGCATACGAGTCCCGTGTGATCATCGCACTATAGTAGATGATGTATGCGAGTGTGAGGATGATAGCGTAGATTATAAATGCACTCATGATTATGGTTGGTTTTATTGATAAGCGAGTGCAAAGTTACGACCGTATTTCGGCATAACCATTATGTATAGTCTGCAAACTATCAGTCTGTTAGAGTAGATTAACCTGCGATTATCTCTTGCTTTTTAATGCTATAAGAGTAAGGTTGGTTGATGCTATGTGAATGTCCCTTGCGGGATAAAAAGTAACTATGTCAAAGAGCGTTTGGGGTGTTAGTTTCCCGTTGTTGTCCAGTTATTCCTCTGTAGGTTCGTCTTCTGGTCTGAACTGTATGCGTCCGCACAGATAGTCATTGAGGTCATTGTAGGCTGCATATCTCTCTGACTCATCAAAGGCTTTGCCTGGGTTGCGGTCTAGTACCTCCTGCGTCTTGCTGTGTCCTGTCTTGTCATTATCGAGGTAGCAGTGTATCTTTTCGTATTCGTCGAAGATAGGCTGTGCATGAGGGACGAAGGCTGCAGAGTTCAGCACGATCATATCGCAGGGATAGTCCGTGATGCATACAGGTGAGCCTTGCTGCAGGAGCTGGACGTAGGTCAGCATGTTGAAGAATCCTTCAAAGACCACGCATGCCTTTGCCTTTTCCTCTGTTTCAGAGTCACCATGCGCGTAGAGGATGGCAATACTCTTGGGACCGATACATCCTTTGAAATTGGCATTACGCAGCTCATAGCTCTTTTCTCCTGTCTTGAACGCAAGGGAGTAATAGTTCTCTTCAGGGGTCTTGCCGTAATGAAGCTCTATGCAGTACCTGTCGGCAATGGCCTTGCAGATGCGTCTGCCTGCAAGGTATCTGAGGATGGCAGGTGACACAATCTCCTGTTCATCGAGATGGTCATACTCTACATTCTTTTTCTGGTGGATGGTTCTGCTTGGCATCTGTACCGGTGTGCTGTCAAACACGATGCCGTTCATCAGGCTCTGTATCATCTCGCAGGCCTCAGGGAAGTGTTTGCCATGCTGGAACTGGATGAGGGATATGCCATCACCTCCTACATTAGCTCCATAATCGAACCAGACATTGAGATCTGGTGCTACTTTAAGGGAAGCCTCTTTTTCATCCCGCCATGGTGCCTTGAACCAGATGCCTGGTGCATTCTTCTCTACTGGATGGTAGCCTTGCTTGGAGAGCAGGTCTATGATAGACACGCTTCTAATCTGATTGAGTTGTTCGTCTGTCATCATTGTCTTTGTCATTGTAGTATATATTCTTTTTGCTTTCGAGGGTGGCACGCTCTTGCATGAGCTCTACCGTCTCGTTGAAATCTATCGGGATGGATTCGGGTGTTACTCCGAGTTCATCCCACTTGGTGGGTTTCTGGTTACGGATCCATTCGTCAATCTCATGTTTGTCGAAGAAGATGTGCCGCTTGATCTTGTGAAAGGGTATCTGCTTGCGTCTGGTCAGGTTGTAGATGGAGCATCGTGTATACCCAAGGTATCTGGACAGTTCTTCTACGTTCATGTGGGGCTTCTGCAGTATCGCTCCCGAACTCTCGAAGAAGCACATCCTTTCCTCCAGTGTCGTTATCCGCTTGTCAATGCATAGCAGTGCGTCGCTCAGCACCTCTCGCATGATTGGGTCGTACGTCTGAAGCTTTGACTGCTTGAAGGAAAGGATCAGGTTACGTGACGAGTTGTGACGCTTTTCTTCCTGAAAGCGGAGCTCTGGAGGATGGGCTGGCTTGGCAGGTGGTTCCTGCTGCATGGGTGGATGCCACTCCTGTGACTGCTGGTTTTTGTTGTTCTTGTCTTGATCTTGCATACGATTCATTGATTTTGAAATGCGGTGCAAAGGTAAACACTTTGTTTTTGAGAAGACCTTGAGAGGTATTTTGCCACAAGGTGTTCTCAAGTAGTTATCAAGCAGTTCTCAAGCAATTATCAAAGATGGGGGTACAATATTTCTTTTGAAAAGTGTGAAAAATCCAAATGCTATCGATCAGTTAAGCTAAAAAAAACAGCCTTGAACGTATTATCTGCCTTGTTCTCGTATTTATTGGCCAGTACGAAGCTATTGGTTTTATTATTGCTGCTAAATCAATTCTTCGATTCAAGGATTATGAAACTGCCAAGACAGAATATGTACTTGTTGGCACATTATTAAGTTTCGGCATTGCCTTGCTGCTTGGTCTGACAATCAAGAATGTATTAGTATAGCCATATTTGTCTATAAATACACAATATAGCTGTTTTAATCTATAAAATTAAGGAATGATATCTGAGTGAATCCTGATACCATTCCTTTCCTTGTCTTACAGCATCCTTAGCCTGGACATGTATTTATCTATCGTGTCATATTGCCAGGGACGACGCTTGAGTGCTGCAATGTTATGCACCGTGCTGCTGATTAGATGCTGATCGAGATATCTACCTCTGTACACAATGCGACTGAGGTTCCACACCATCGACTGCCAGTGCTGTATGGTAAACCCCTGTGCCTCCAGTTTCTTCATGAAGTAGGCAAAGTGTGAGACGTTGTAGATGCCGTAGTCCTTCTTGCTTGCTCCTGTTAGTATCGCCATCATGTCTGTATGAAGGAGACTGTAGTGAAAAAGGGCAGTGGTGTTTGCACACTTGCTGAGCAGCTGTATCACTCCTTCATGTTCCAGCTTGGGGATGATCGGTCTAAGCTGAATATCGAGCATTGAGCGATCAAAAAAAGAATTGCAATGCCCAAACTCCTTTAGCATACATTTTGCATCGGTGAGGTCAAAAATCGAGGACTTGAAACGGTGCTCAATAATGGGCTGGTGCTCCCTGAACATGCTGTTTACTGCCTTGTAACCATTTGTCAGGCCATCATCCTTGCAGAAGAAACCATTATACACGCCAAAGAAGTTCGGGACAAAATCCTCGTAAGTCATCCCGGCATTGATGACATCCTCCTGATATGCCTGATGGCTTTCAAGTAGAATGTTGCAGAGTTCCGCAAAATTTGGTGGAAAGGCACTGTCGTTGTTCGTTTGCTTGTTTTTATCCATAGGTTCGCGCCATTATTGTTCAGTTTTGTAGTACGGATATATTCTATATATCCGCATACTAACGTGAACTTGATTCTGTTTTTGAATTAGATTTTATCTGTTTTTTAAGTTCATTTTCTAGTTCAGTAGGTACGTTATAATATATATATTATACGTTTGTTGTGAACTTGCGATTTTCGAGGGTCAGCCTGCGTCTTCATCGTGGACATCCTCTTCATCCTTCAAACGAAGCTCATTGGGCTCCGTGATGGTGTTTATCATCTGTGGATGGTAGTGATAGACCGAGACGTTCTGTTCGTTAACAGACTCAGAGATAACTCCGTCAGCTGTCATCATGTTCTGTACACTGACCAACCAGGTGCGTCCTCGCTTGAGACCGATACTTTTGTAGCCTTGCTCCAGAGCCTGCACCAGACTGCTGTGCGAGGTGACACTTCCTGAGGAGAAGGCCACATCAAGAGCCGCCTTATGTTGTGAAGCTGTGAGGTCATTGAGCGTAGTCTTCTTTTTTTTGATCGCTCCATAATTCTCATCCACCTGAGGAAGATGGTTGGAGTCAAGGT
>DCIS01000155.1:4804-7817 GCA_002317475.1 Prevotellaceae bacterium UBA1720
AGCTTACCTTGAAACGCATGGTGTTATTGTTGACAACCAGTGAGGTAAGCATTGTTGACTCACTCTTGTTGTTGGTCTCCGTACCTATCGTGCCACGTGTGTTGTCATCGTTCTTGTTCTGATGAATCACACCGACAATATGGTTGTCGTAATAGGCTGTCCACTCCATGAGTTTGTTGACAACATTATTTGATTCCGCATTGCTGTTAATGTCCTTCAGGAGGTCTCTAATGCCATCAATAATAACTAAACCAATAGTGGAATATTCCTTGAGACATTTCTCAATGAAGGCAATGCGCATCTCATCGTTCATCTCACGTAAGGGACAGAACAGCAGGTTGTTATTGTCTTTCTTCGATAATCCTGCCATCTTGTAGATACGTCTGATTACGGTACGGCAGTGAGGACGTGCCTGTTCCGTGTCGATGTACAGCAGCATCTGTCGGTCTGGAGGCAGTGTTACCTCATAGTTCAGAACTTTCTTGCCACTGAGGGCAGCTGCTGCAATGGCAGACACATTATAGGTCTTTCCGGATTTTGGTTTACCCGTTATGATCGAGAAGTTGCCAAGTGTACCGAAGACCTTGTCTCCAACTTTGATTACCTCTGGTGGGTATTCTTCTTCATCTGTGATTCTCATTGTGAAATACTTTAGGAGTTCAGGAAACGTTTCATCGTCAATGGCTCGTGTGAGCAGGTAGGATGGACATTTTTTCATTTCTTTGATCCTTTCTTTTTTTGATTGCCAGATAACTTTGTTTCAGAGTCTGGCTCTCCGTTTGGGTACTGCTTGCACCACTGCACCAAGTCCTCCGTAAGTATGAGCATCTTGGTTGAAGGAGGGCTGAACGTGGCCAGTCCCTGGTTCTTAATGAGCTTATAGACCGTGTTGCGATGTACACCAAGGTAGAGTGCGGCTTCATCGACAGTAAGGATTGACTTGAAGAGATACATATTGCCAGACATCTTCTCCAGCTGTACGAGAACATCCTTCCTGGCATCCATCTTCTGCAGGTACTCGTCAATGAGGTCAATGCGGTTGCTGACAGCATCCACGCCTCCCCATTTGTCGATGGCTGCAACAACTTGTTCAGCTCGCTCGATGAGATTCGAGAATTCTTGTCTTGTCATTGTGGTGCTTGTCCTTTCTTTGTTTTACGTTTACTGCGCTTTGCCTCATACAGATTCGTCTTACCGGAAATAGAGGCTTCTGCCTGCATCTCCTCATTGGTAGCATGGCGGTTTTGAAGCATCCATTTCTCTAGTTCCGTACGCTTGAAATACAACCTCTTGCCATGAGGTGAATAGAATGGTAATTCGTTCTGCATGGTCTTCTTGTAGAGCGTTGAGACCTCCATGCCGAGGTATTGTGCTGCTTCCTGTGTGGTAAGAGCATCCTTCAGATAGAAGTACCGACTCTGTACGTCCTCTATGAAGGCGACGAACTCATCCATACTGGCAAAGCGTTCAAGGAACTGGTGTATCTCTTTGATACGCTGACTATCCTTCTTGGCCTGTTCAATGGCTTCGAGCGTCAGGTGCATATCCTTTGCAACAGACTCATAACGATTTATGATTGCGATAATATCGTCATCCATGATCATCCTCCTTTCGTTTATTGCAGTTTGCATCCAGATAATCATCCAGATCACTCGTTCCAAATATCAACTTCCGGTTGGAGATTTTGATACATGGAATTACCTTGTTGCGCACAAGTTCGTTCAGTTTCTTCTGCGTAATGCCGAGGTACTTACGTGCCTCTGTGAAGGAGAGTTGACCTTTGACGCTGTAGAGCGTGTGATGCATGTTCTTGATGTCATCCTTCAGCTCGTGCATCATGCCCAGGCACTCCGTCTGTCTTATGAGTATTTCTTCGTTGTCAATCATATACTTTCTATTTAGTGTTACTTGGGGAAATGGCACCCCGGGCCGAATCGATTCGGGTGCAAAGGTATAGCTAAAGAAATGTTATACAAAACTTTACATAGCATCCAAAATGCCAGACTGAAAAGGTGGCTATGGCGGTGGCTGTTTTGGGGTGTTTTTCTACTTGAAGAAGGTAATGTGCTGGTATAATTGCGCTAATAAAAACAAAAAAATCCACAAATCACCTTGGCTGATGACTTGTGGATTTTATTGAAGGTTGTAATGCTATTTCCTCATTGACTTTGCCCACCATAGGGTAGGTTCAAGTAAATAGCGGCGCTTTCTACCTCGATAGATGTTTGTCGTTGGATCAAAGAATCCGTAGAACATTTTTCCGTCGCCTCCTAGATCCCATGGAGAGGTTAGCTCGATGGATCTGAATGGGAGCTTGCCGAATTTCTGTTGACGGATGAGCGTGTTCACCTTGCGGCGAAAACGACGAGAGGCTTTCTTCTTGCCTCTGTGCTGGGACTTGCAGCAACAACATGTGCCTGCTGGGAAGTGCTTGAATGAATGTGACATGCCAAAATAATGTTTATGAAGCACGGACGATACGTCTGTTGGCTTCGGTTGAACATTATTTGGCTGTATGGTTTAAGTGTGACATATTCTTATGGCGTTATTCTTCGTTAATCTGTTGTGCCTGTGCTTCTTGCTCAGCTCTCCATTGATACCATCCTGTTTCTTTCTTCCTTTCTTCGAGATATTCCTTGTAACTATCGCTTTCCCTGTCAAGAAACTCATATTCTTCTTCGGGGAGTTCTTTATCTGGGTGGAGGACAACATTGACTGCCTTTTCCAATGTTTCTTCGGAAAGGGCATCACCGAATTCAAGTCGGAGATCTTTCTCGACCTGCCTGCGCCAGCGAGTATCAATGAGTTCTGACCAACCTGCCATCTCAAGATATTGAAGGCAGTCGGCAACGGTCGTTGCTCTTGTTGAATTTGTGTTATGAGTCGACATTATATTATGTATGCTTCTTTTCTGATGGGTAGAAACGATGGTCTTCATCAAGGAATACTGGGTAGAAGGTAGAACCGATAATGTATCCTGCCAATCTTGGTTTCTGTCCACCAATTCGTTGTA
>DCIS01000161.1 GCA_002317475.1 Prevotellaceae bacterium UBA1720
AACAAGAACATCATGGATGTCATCCAGATGGGATTCACCCAGACGTGGGCCGTGGTCACTAACGCCTTCAATTTCCTGCAGGGACTTGTCACCTTCCTGCTCATGCTCCTCTACCTCTTCTTCATCCTGATGGACTACGAACAGATAGCTGATGGCTTTATCCGCCTTGTACCTCACGGTCAGCGTGATCTTGCCTCCAATATCATCGAGGATGTCCAGAATGGCATGAACAACTACTTCCGCGGCCAGGCTCTCATTGCCTTCATCGTCGGCGTGCTCTTCAGCATAGGTTTCAGTATCGTAGGTCTCCCCATGGCCGTGGGTCTGGGCATGTTTATCGGTGTACTCAATCTTGTACCTTATCTGCAGACTGTGGGCATCCTTCCCGCCACTCTCCTGGTATTGCTGCGTTCTACCCAGACCGGTGAAAGCTTCTGGATACTCCTCCTTTACTGCTTCATCGTCTTCCTCATTGTGCAGGGCATCCAGGACATTGTCCTCACCCCACGTATCATGGGCAAGGTTATGGGACTCAAACCTGCCGTCATCCTCCTCTCCCTCTCCGTCTGGGGCAGCCTCTTAGGCTTCATAGGCCTTATCATCGCCCTTCCCCTCACCACGCTGCTCATCTCCTATTACCAGCGATATTTGGTAAAAGACACCATTCCAGATGTCCCTTCAGAGGCAGAAAAACCTGCAGAAACATAAAAAACATCGAAAAAACTTTGTAGATAAATAAAAAGTGCGTACCTTTGTACCCGCTAACAGCAAGTTAGCTCACTTGGTAAGACTCGCTAGCTCAGTAGGTAGAGCACAACACTTTTAATGTTGGGGTCTTGGGTTCGAACCCCAAGCGGGTTACCAAAATAACTCTTAAATGCTTCTCAGTCTCTGGGAAGCATTTTTACATTCTAATCCCTTGCTTTTCAATTTGTTTCATTGTTAATAACTGTTATAACTAACAGATTATTAGCACATTACAATGCTATTATCCCTTGTGTTAAATAGTGTTTGTTAGCATTTTGTAGTTTCAAAAAACGTTCTTACTTTTGTACAGACAAAACGAAAAAGGCACTTGAATGTACCACAGAAAATGAGCTCAAAATACCCCATTTTTTATCAAAATATGAGGATTTGTGGTACTTAAAAATGGCCATGTGGTACTTTTTTCGATTTTTGTGGTACATGTTAACTAATTGATAATCAAGAGTAATGGAAAAACCAATTGTAAGAGTCATCTTTGACAGAAGAAAGAAAGCCTCAAATGTGGTACAAGGTTCCGTAGAAATTGAGGTTTATTATAATCGCGAAAGAGTGAGATTTTCAACAGGAGTCAATGTGTATAAGACTCAATGGGAAAACGGTATTATTATTGAACATCCCAATGCCCCACGCCTTAACACTATCATTCGAGAGCATCTTGAGGATATGGAGGACAGAGTCCATACCATGGAGATGGAGGGTTTCATCAATCTCGGTTTCCTTAAATCGTCCAAACAAAGGAATCACATAGTGAAAAGCCAGACATTCCTAGAGTTCTTGAGGGAGAGAATCTATAAGAGATCTATCAGGGAGTCGACCAGAAAACAACAACTTATCGTCTACAACGTGTTGGTCAAATACGGGAAAATCGTACAGTTTGCCGATTTAAATCGTCCTAACATAATGGCTTTTGATGAATATCTGCATACCATAGGTATAAAGCAAGTGACTATTCACACCTACCACAAACGTTTGAAGCCATATATCAAGGAGGCTATTTTGATGGGAATTATCAAAAAGAACCCTTATGACGGGATCCTTGTTTCTCGAGGAAAGGCAGAAACTATAAAGTTCTTGACCAAAGAGGAGCGTCAGAAAATTCAAGAACTTGATTTGACCGGTTATTATGACCAAGTGCGCGATCTTTTTATCTTTTCATCCTATACGGGATTGGCATTCTCGGATATGATCAAAGTGAAAAAAGAAGATTTCTTTATGGAAGACGGTGAGATGTTCATAGAGGATACACGCGTGAAGTGTGCGACACGTTATAAGTTGATGATTTTACCTCCTGCCAAGACTATATTGGAAAAGTATGATTATAATCTGAACCTAATAAGTAATCAGAAGGCTAATGTCATTTTGAAATCAATAGGATTTCTTGCTGGAATAAAACACAACCTTACCATGCACATGGCCAGACATACCTTTGCTACATGGGCCCTGTCAGAGGGTATCCCTATTGAAATTGTAAGTCGCATGTTGGCTCATACAAACATTACACAGACACAGGTTTATGCAAAAGTACTCCAGATTTCCGTAAACAAGGGATTCTCCTTCTTGAAGGAAAAATTGTAGTTCTGAGAACAATTACCATATGACAGAATAGGGGGATAAATTGTGCTATTTCCCTCTATTTTGTTTTCAACAAATTTACTGATGCCATTTAAATCATCACTCAGACAACGGAATACGACATTCCTAAGTGTGCGGGTATGTCATTTACGACAGGACGCAAACTGCACAGGATGCTAATGGTTCTTTCTGAAACAGTACCTCTCAAACCAGAATACACAAGTTTGGGCAATGCAATAAAAGTTAGCAGAAACGATGTACCTGACTATCTACTCTTCCTTGAAAAGGCTCAGATGATAGGTCAGTTACGTGATGAAACCGGTGGATTACGAGGACTTGGAAAAATCGAAAAGGTATATCTTGACAACACAAACATCATGGCGGCTCTCGTTGGAGATAAAGCCGATACAGGTACAGTCAGAGAAACGTTCTTTTACAATCAAACTCGTGTCACTACAGATGTTATTGCTTCCAAAGAATCCGATTTCTTCATTGATGGATATACATTTGAGGTTGGAGGCAAAAGCAAGAAACGAAAACAGATTGCCAACCTTGATAAAGCCTTCATAGTCAAGGATGATATAGAGTATGCCACAGATGGTATTCTACCTCTTTGGACATTTGGTCTTATGTACTAAAAGGTAGAAAGGGGCTTTCCACCCGTGTGGTAGCCCCCTTCTTACCTATGTGACTGATGCCTTATTCCCTTACCCGCTTGATGAGTTCTTCGGGGTACTGTGGCATGGCACCTGCCTGAGTGCAGACGAAGGCAGAGACGTCAACACCAATCTTGTGCGCCTCGGGGATGGTCTTGCCAGCCAGGATTGCAGCACAGAACGAACCTGTGAACGAGTCACCCGCACCAACAGTGTCGGCCACCTTGACCTTGGGTGTGGGCTGGAAGGAGAGACCTTCGGCATATTCAGTCTCACCAATAGAGTCAGTCTTGTATACCACATACGAACCGAAGGCACCACAGGTCACGATGACCATCTGCAGTTCATACTCCTTGAGCAACTGGCGGGCGAAGTCCTCGAACTCGACGGGCTGCAAGAGGCGGTCGCCTACGTTCTCATCAACAAGGTTGAGCTGACCATCAAACATCTTGGCTACCTTAATAATCTCCTCGTCGTTGATCTTGAGTACGTTGCAACGCTTCAGACTCTCTTCAATAATCTCCTTCGAGAACCACTCCTGACGTAGGTTGATGTCGAACACTTTTAGTGTGCCTAAAGCGGGCATAGTGTCGAGGAATCGCTGTACGGTGGCACGGCTGACGGCAGTGCGCTGTGCCAGCGAACCAAAGCATACGGCACGGCTGTTCTTGGCAATCTCCTCGATCTCGGGGGTCCAGGGGATATTGTCGTATGCCACACCGAGGCAGATGTCGTACTGAGGAATGCCGTTGCCCGAGAGGGTTACCTGCACGGTACCGGTGGGGTAATCAACGGTTTCGAGATGCGTCTTGAGGTTGCGGTACGAGAGTTTCTCATACACGAGTTTGCCGTCTTCGTCATCACCGATAGCAGAGACTGCTATGCCGTTGAGTCTGAACTGGCTTACGTGGTAAGCAAAATTTGCGGGTGCGCCACCCAGCTTCTTGCCATCGGGCAGGCAATCGAAAAGAATCTCACCGAGACCTACGATATAATCTTTCATCTGAAATTGAAAATTGAAAGTTGAAAATGGATAGTTAGTTTCTCAGTTTGGGGATGTAGCATGCAAGGTATGCTACTCCTACTGCCATGCAGAGGACTGCACCTATCTGGCCACCCATAGCATCGGATGCCACACCCATGGCAGCAGGGAAGATGGTGCCACCCACCAGACCCATTATCATGAGACCTGAGACCTCATTCTGCTTCTCGGGCACTGCTTGCAGAGCATTTGCGAAGCACATCGAGAAGATGTTCGAGTTGCCGTAGCCTACCATGGCGAAAGCAGCCAGAAGCAAGGTCTTGTCCGTTCCGACGTACATCATGCCCATGGCCACAGCCATCAATACAACGGAGAAGAGGAAGAAGGTGCGTGTCTTGAGGTACTTGAGGATGATGCTACCGGTGAAGCAACCGATGGTGCGGCCGATGAAATAGACACTGGTGGCAAAGGCGGCATCGTTCAAGGTGAGCCCCAGACGCTCCATCAGGATCTTGGGAGCTGTGGTGTTGGTACCTACATCAATACCTACGTGGCATGCAATGCCGAGGAAGGAGAGAAGGACAACTGGAGTACCGAGTAGCTTGAATGCACCTGCGAACAGTGCTCCGAGACCTGCATTGGCGGTTACGGCCTTGGGTTCCTCAATCTCGATGGATGCGAGGACAGCTGTGGCAAGAATGCCGATGACAAGGAAAATGGCGAACAGGATGCGCCAGTCGTAGCCACAGGTGGGGATGACGGCAGCTGCGCCCCAGGCTGCGATGAAGGGAGCGATGAACGAGGCAATGGCCTTGATGAACTGACCGAACGTCAGTGTGCTGGCCAGATTGCCACCCTGCATAACACAGGTAACGAGGGGATTGAGCGATGTCTGCATGATAGCGTTACCGATGCCTAAGAGCGAGAAGGCTATGAGCATGATGGGCAGGTTGTTGCCGAAGAGGGGAAGCACCAGTGCCACGAGTGTGACATAGAGCGAGAGGAGCACCGTCTTCTTGCGTCCGATCTTGTTCATCAGTACACCCGTAGGGATGCTGAACAGCACGAACCACAAAAAGACGAGCGAGGGAAGGAAGTTGGCTACCGAGTCGCTGAGCTGAAGGTCTTCCTTGACGTAGTTGCTTGCCACGCCCACGAGGTCAACAAAGCCCATGGCGAAGAAGCAGAACATTACTGAGATAATGGCATATTTGTTTGATTTCATATTTTTTTGAGGTTTTGAGGTTTTGAGGTTTTGAGGGCGTTGCTGGATTTCTCCTGAAAGCGAAGCGACCTTATAACCTCATAACCTAATTCTAATACTGCATTACCTTTACGTTAGACACTTTGACTGACTTGCCTGCTTCTGTTGTGACAGCCCAGCAGTTCTTCTGCAGGTTACTGATACGTGCTGTGTAACAGCCCTCGCCGTTCACATACATTACCAGAATGCTGTTGTCCGTGTAGATATCAATATTCCATGTGTTGTCGGCAGGCACCGGATAGAAGTTGCCCACACCACCTGACATGAAGTTGTAACTGATACCGTTGCCGGTGTAGTACTCTACGCGGCGCTGGTGCTTCTTGTCGCCATCCCAGTGTGGATTGTTGAACCACAGGCGTGTCCAGCTCTCACTGTCAGTGCCACGACCGAATGTTAGACCAAACCTGTCGTCAGCATTCTCAGTCTCTACCTTCAGTGAGATGTGGTTGTGGTAGCCTAGACGACTGTAGAGAGTGTACTGCTCGCATACATCGCCGTTTGCGTTGTTGACAGTGCCCTCTACCATAACAGTAGCCACAGCAGCCTTGCTATACTTGGCAGCCATCGAAGGAACAGCAGTCAGGTAGAGAGTACCATCCTCGCGCTGCGCAACCTTGTGGCAAACCAGCGAGCCCGACCATGAAGGCTCCTCCTGATCGCTTGCCACGTGTGTGTCAACTGGGCACCAGCCCCAGATATAGCGGTCTGTCCCATTGCTGGCAGTCTTGCCTGCATAGAAGGCACGTGTGTCCAGATTACCTTCCTGGAAGTCCACAAACTGGGGACCATTGTTCATCTTCTGCTTCAGAGCCTCCCACGAGTCGGCCATATTATACTTCACCTTGCGGCTCCACGATGGAGTCTCGCTGTACACAATGTACCACTTGCCACCCATCTCAAACACATCAGGACACTCCAGCATACGGTCCCAGATCATCTTGACCTGACCCACCTTCTCCCAGTTCTTCATGTCCGCAGACTTGAACTCGGCAAAGCATGGATCACCGCCACTGAGAGGCTTTGTTGACACCAGCATGTGATATTCACCGTCCACTGTAAAGATCTGTGGGTCACGGAAATCATAGCCAGAGAATCCATAGTCCACACCACGCAGTGTCCACTCGGTGTCACGTGTCCATGTCTTCTGGTCAGCCGAAGTGGCACGCATCACAACCTGACGGTACTTGCTGAAGCCACTCTCGGCTGTATAGTATATGTAGTACAGGCCGTCGGCCTGATTGTATTGGCAGCAACCTGTACCCAGAATAGCATCCTGCTGCTCGTCAAAGTCGCCAATGCTCAACCACTCACCCAGATTCTCATAGCTGCTGCCATCCTTTGTAGACAGAGCCCAATAGGGGTGGAAACGGTATGGACGGTTCGTGGTATACTCCTGCAGATACATCACCTTGAAGTCGCCAGCCTTTGGGTCATAGAAAGGCATTGGGTCACCCACAGTACCAACCTGTGGCTTGTAGTATGTCTGGAACGCATCCTCGTCTACTGCAGCGAAAGAGGTGGTTGTTCCCTGCCAGTCCTTCTCTGGATCCGGACCGAAATTATTGTCGCTGCATGCTGTCAGCACAAGGGCTGACAGCATCATAGCTGAATATATCATTGAATACTTCATGTTCTTAGGATTTTACTTAGTGAGATAATTAAATGCGTTAACCATAATCTGACCCATATTGTCGTGCAGGTCACCGGTGTACTCGGTTGGGGAGTTCCAGTCAAACATACCTGAACCAAGACAGATAACTCCTCCCTTGCCAAACTCGCCGCTGGCATTCTTGAGCTCCCATGAAGAGACCTCGCAGCTGCCAGGGTTACCGCCCAGAGGACGACCACCGATTGCTGCCTCGAACTTGGCCTGGTCACCTCCGTATGGATCCCAGTCGAAGTGGTACTGGGCTGTAGAGTTACAGATCGTATAGCCAGGAGCAACGGTGTAGATGGCATTGGCATCAGGACCAGCCTTCAGGTTCTGCCACAGTGGGTGAGAGCCATCGTAGGCATAGAAGTGCCATGGGTCGTCGCCCATCACATCAGAACCCTCGCCGGCAGTACCGCCCCAGCAGTTGTTTGGCCTGGCATCCTCGTTCTCCATTGCACCCAGAGCAATAGCATAATTCACAGCAGCACGGCTCAGAACAAATCCTACACCCCTATTGTACAGTTCCTTCATCTTTGGCAGAGCACCCATTGCGCCATCCTCGGTATCCTTGAACTGGTTGTACGTACCAGGAATTGCAGTATGGCGATGCCAGTATACAATCTTCACCTTGTCCAGAGGAACATTGCCCGAAGCCACATCCTGCCATGAAGCATACATTGCATCCTCCATATTGCCGGTAATCCACTTGGCAGCAGCCTTCTCCTCAATGTAGAGCTCATCAATATTGTCCTTGTCGCCAACGAACAGTACAACAGGCTCGGTAATCATAGTCACATTCACCGTATATGTGTTCTTTGCAGTCCTATCGGTAACGGTGATTTCAACTGGCTCGGTGAAGTCCAGGTGCGAACCGCTCTTAGGGTTGCACTCGGCATCCTCACTGCACTCGGCAGTGAACTCGGCGCTCTTCAGGTCCACACCGCTCTTGGCCGAAACCGAGATGCTGATGACATGGTTCTCCTGGTCAATACCGGCCTTGATACCCTCAAGGAAGAACGAGTTGATCAAAGCCTCATCATTGCGTACACTCAGCTGCCAGCTGTCGCGCAGCGAACCGTTTGTGACAACCAGACTGCGGTCAGCGGTCATATCCAGCACCTGACCAACCTTGATCGAGCATTCTGCACCGTCAGACACACGCACCTTTGTAACCTTCATGGCAGTCTTGTCGGTAAAGTCCACCGGCACCTTCATCTTTACCAGTTTTGTCTCAGCATCAATGGCTGCAACGACAGAACCGTCCAGTTCAAACTCCAGCAGATTGCACTCGCCACTCACATCCACACTGCCCGTGATATCGTCGCAGGAATTGAGCATAAAGCTGAATGTCGAAAGTAGAAAGACTCCAACTACAGCCTTCATGTATGAAAATATATTGTGTTTCATATTAATTCTTCATTCTTAATTCTTCATTCTTAATTCAGAACTACCATCCCACATTCTGTGTATAGTGGCCTGCCGAGGCATCCATCTGCTCCTTTGGAATAGGTAGATACTCGTTCTTGTCGGCTGTGAAGTGCGAACCGCTCAGGAACGACATGTTGCCCTTCTGCGAACTCATCTCGTCGGCATAGTACCTGTTGATGACAGTCTCCACATCACCCCAGCGTACCAGGTCAAAGAATCGCTCGCTCTCCATGGCCAGTTCCAGACGGCGCTCCATCTTGATGATCTTCAGGAGCTGCTCCTGCGAGTATGAACCGCTGTAAGTAGCGATGGCATATCGCACATTGTACTTGCCTGTGTAATTTGCTACGATACTGCTCTTGGCCATACCTGCTGCACGCTGGCGAACCTGGTTGACAAGTGCGATGGCACCATCCTGTCCAAGCTGTGCAAGAGCTTCCGCACGCATCAGCAGAACATCTGCATAACGCAATACTACGCGATTCATTGAAGATGCCCACTGGTTGTCGCAGTTGAACAGGTACTGGTCCTTCAGGTCGGGATCCACATTCTGCTTGAGCGAAACATAATAGCCATACAGACCGCCCGAACGGCTCCAGGTGTTGGTCTGTGCAACCATGTAGTTGGCATTGAACATGTATGGAGTTCCAGGAACACCTACTGTAACGAACAGGCGTGGGTCAACTGTCTGAGCCGAGCCTACCTCGTAGCCGTACTCTACCTCATCCAGATTGGGCAGACCGTCAACACTTGTACGGAATGCATTGACCAGATTGTGGCTTGGTTTGTAGAAGTCGCAGCCCGAATCATGAACCTTGGGGATACATGGTACGATCAGACGATTGGAGAAGTTCAGGTTGCCCCATGTTGTTCCGTCGTTGCGCGAGTACTGGATTGCCCATAGGCTCTCCTTGCCGTTCTCGTATGCCTCTTCGGGACGAAACAGGTTGTGCAGGTCATCCTCCAGACCGTAGTTGCTATAGAGTTTTGGATCTGTATAGACAAGAACCTTCTGGAGGTCCTCCTTGTTCACCTCAGTAACCTTGTTGCTCTTGGCATCGTCCTGACGGTAGGCCTTGTAGAGGTATACCTTGGCAAGGAATGCTGCGCACGCGGCCTTTGTAGGACGCCCCTTCTGGGCCTGCGTCTCGGGCAGCTCCCTGTATGCCTCCTCAAGGTCAGCGGCAATCTGTGCCCAGGCCTCATCGTTGCTGTACTCGGTATTGCTCAGGTTGTTGTAGTCATCCTCGGTCATGTTTGGCTTGTTCACCAGCGGAATATTCTTGAACAGACGCTTCAACTGGAAATGACCGCAGGCACGCAGGAACTTCATCTCGGCTGTGCGCTGACGGATAATGGTGTTCTGCTGGTCGCCGGATGCCAGAACATCCAGCGAGAGGTTTACACGCGACAGGTAGTTGTAGTACTTGGCCCAGATGCTGCTGTATGGCCAGTCGCTTGTCTGGATACCGGTGTGCTTCTCCAGATTGTGGAAAGGACCGCCATCCGATGGATCAGCACCACCAACGTATGCATCGTCCGAACGTGTGTCGTAGTTCCACAGCGAGAACGAAGCGTTCATGTCCTCAATAGCAACCAGACCGGCGTATGCCGATATCACCAGGTTGTCAATCTGTCCAGGATCTGTAATCTGCTCCTGAGTCATTGTTCCCTGTGGCTTCTGTGCATCCAGAAAATCGTTGCAGGAGGTCAGCATTGAAGCAGAAAGCAGGAGTCCGCAGGCTATATATTTTGTTATATTTTTCTTCATACTCAATTATGAATTATGAATTGTGAATTATGAATTAGAACGAAACGTTCACACCAAATGTTACGTTGATAGGAATCGGGTAGTTGAAGCCTGCAGGATTCTCGGGGTCAACACCGCTGAAGTTCTTGCTCTTGATTGTAAACAGATTCTGACCGGAAACATATGCACGGATGCGCTCCATCTTGAGCTTCTTAGTCAGTTTCTCAGGAACATTGTAACCAATCTGCAGAGTACGCAGCTTGCAGTACGAACCGTTCTCCACATAGTATGACGACATCTCACCCTCGTGGTTGCTGTCCAGTGTAGTCAAGGCGGGAATATTGTTGTCAGGATTGCTGGTCGACCATGCCTCCAGAGTACGTATACCCTTGTTCAGGTAAGGAACGTTGATGCCTGTGTTTGCCCAGAAGTCGGTCTGCTTCTTGCAGTCGTATGTGATTACGTCAACACCCTGCACACCCTGGAAGAACATTGTCAGATCCCAGTTCTTGTACTGCAGATAGATATTCAGACCCCATGTGAAGGCTGGTGTAGGATCGTATATCCATGTGCGATCAGCCTCGGTAATCTTGCCGTCAGGAACCATAACCTTATTGCCGTTCTCGTCTATACTTGCAATATCCTTGTAGCGCATGCGGCCAATGCCTGCACCCTCCTGATAAGCGTGATTGTCAATCTCCTCCTGGCTCTTGAAGATGCCGTCGTAGATGTAACCGCACTGCGAACCCATTGCGTGACCCTTGACACTCTCTATACCGTTGCCACCGAATGTACCCTTTGCGGCAACTGTCGTTGGAAGATCGGTGATAGTGTTGCTGTATTTGGCAATGTTACCTGTCAGATCCCACTTGAAATCCTTATGGCTGCCACGGTAACCTATTGAGAACTCCACACCTGTATTCTTCATTTCACCGGCATTTGTCCACTGACCGGCACCCTCGCCCATTGCACCTATGCCGTCCATCCATACAAGGATGTCCTTCGTGCGCTTGTCATACCAGTCAAAACTGCCATAAAGCCTGTTGTTGAACAGTTGGAAGTCGATACCCACGTTATGCTGTGTTGTTGTCTCCCATTTGATATCGTCATTGCCACGCTGTGTACGTACGTAACCGTTGTCAAGCAGAACGCCACCGTTTGAACCGGCGATGTCGTATGCTGTACCTGCACTGCCACCCCACAATGTAGTGGAAACTGCTTTCTGGAACAGTGTGTAGCGGGCTGTGTTACTGATTTCCGAGTTACCGGTCTGTCCCCATGAATAACGTATCTTCAGGTCATCCAGCCAATCCTTGGTTCCACTCATAAACTTCTCCTGAGTCACACGCCAGCCGGCAGACACTGATGGGAAATTACCCCACTTGTTGTTTGTTCCGAATCGGCTTGAACCGTCACGACGAATGGTAAATGAAGCCATGTAGCGGTTGTCGTATGTATAGTTGGCCTTGCCAAAGAACGACATCAGCGAGAAACCATCTGCAAGACCCTTGGCCTCCTGCTTGCCTGAACCCACGCTTGCCCACATGTAATCGGTGTTCAAAACATCATAGCCATAGCGCTTTGCACTCATCCAGTCATAGTTCTGGCGGTTGATCTCCATACCCAGCATAAAGTCAGCACGATGCTTCTTTATCTCCAGGTTGTATGTTGCAACAGCATTCCACATCCAGCGCATCCAGTGCTCCTGCTTGTGCTCAACAGCGGTCTCCTCGCGGTACATCTTGCCGTTGGCAATTGGGTAGGTGTAGAAGTTCTGCTTCTTCTGCGAATAGTCAATACCCAAAGTGGTGCGGATATTGAAGCCCTTGAAAGGATTCAGTCCCAGGTGCACATCACCGAAAGCACGCCACATGTGGTACCTGTTATCCTTGTTGTTGTCCAGCAGACTCAGCGGATTCTCACGCTCCGAGTAGGCGCCCACAGGCTGTGCATACTCGCCATTTTCTGCATAGATTGGATAGTTTGAATTGAACTCCAGCGCATTCTCTATGATGTTGCCAGGGGCGTCAACTGCGGTAGTATAGTTGTAGTTGAAGTTCTCACCCATAGTAAGAATTCCATTGAAGAATTTGTACTCGGTGTTTGTACGTCCCGAGACGCGCTCAAAGCCTGTTGTCTTGATAGTACCACTGTTGTTGTAATAGCCAAGCGAGAAGAACGAGTGGCCCTTGTCCGAACCGTTGCTCACCGACAGGTTGTAGTTCTGCACCACACCGGTACGGGTAATCTGGTCAAACCAGTCCGTATCACCGCTGCGAACCGAACAAGCCTCGTCAACATACTGGCTCATGCCCAGCGAGTTCAACACAGGATTGCCCTGCGCATCGTAGCCCCAGTTGAAGTTGTAGCCCACATTGTTGTTGTTAGGATCCTTGCCGTCATTTACATTTGCCTGCCAGAATGCCTGGCCCCACTGACTTGCGTTCAGGGTCTTGATGCGGTTTGCATAGAAAGATGCCGAAGCCGTTGCATCAAAGTCAACCTTGATTTTGCCGTCTTTGCCCTTCTTGGTGGTGATGATGATTACACCATTAGCAGCGCGAGAACCGTAGATAGACGCAGAGGCTGCATCCTTCAGAACCTGGATAGACTCGATGTCGCTACCATTGAGCTCGTGCATACCAGCTTTTGTAGGCACACCATCGATAATATAGAGAGGATCGTTGTCATTGAGGGTTCCGAAACCACGGATACGTACGGTTGCTGTACCTGAAGGTGAACCATCTGTAGAGATGTTCATGCCCGGTACACGACCCTGCAAAGCCTTCATCGGGTTGTTTTCGTTGATGTCCTTCAGAGCCTTTGTGTCCACAACTGAAACGGCACCCGTCAGGTCAGCCTTACGCTGCACTTGGTAACCAATTACAACCATCTCCTGCATGAGTTTGGAGTCCTCACCCATCTCGATGTTCATGACCTCTGTGGCTGGCAACTCCTGGGTTGCGTAGCCGATGCAACTGATGACGATGGTAGCTCCTTTCTGGACTTCCAGCTTGAACTCACCGTCCATATTGGTGATGGTGCCGTTCTGGGTACCTTTCTCCTGCACTCTGGCTCCGATGACTGTCTCGTTCATCACGGGATCGGTCACGGTACCAGTCACCTTTATGGTCTGAGCCGACAAGGTGGCAGAAATCATCAGCGCAAATATACTAAAAAGAAAGTTCTTCATAGCATTACTTGTTTGATTTTGTTACTATTATTGTTATTTTGATATATTTGTTTCAGTATATTTACTCTTGGGGAAAACAAGGCTGGTGAGCACCACCTCGCCATTGTTGCCGAAGACCTCTACACTTGAGTTGTCGATGAAGATACGAAGACTGGTGAGTTTGTTGCGTACGGGTGCTGTAGCATTCTGGTCAAAGTCCTGACAGAACTTGGTTTCACCGCTTTTGCTGCGATCCACGGTCAACTTCATGGCCTTCTCGTCGTAGATGATCTTGAACTCCTCGCCTTCTTTGTTGCTCAGGGTGATGGTGCAGCTGCCTTTGATCTTCAACTCCTTGTCCAGTCCCTGACCGTCGTACTCTGGACTTGGTGCAGAACCGAGATAAAGCTGCTTGTCCTTGCCGTAGTAGAGGAAAGGTTCGCGAGCAATGGTGTTGGCGCTGCGGTACTGCATCGTGGGCACCACGTTGGCATATTGCCAGTTGCTCATCCAGCCAATCATAGTATGACGAGCGTCAGGAGCATTGCTGAATGACACCGTAGCATAGTGGTCCTTGCCATAGTCCTGCCAGAGGGAAGCCCCTTTGTAGCGAGCCTCATCATCCACGATGAACTTATGACCGTCGAAGTCGCCAATAAAGTATTGTGTTGCAGAACCACCAGCTAGGCCACCGGGGTTGATGTTACAGATGAGTACCCACTTCTCCTCACCTTTCCATTTTCCATTCTCTATTTTCAATTTGAAAAGGTCTGGGCATTCCCAAACGCCGTCGTGGCAACCAAGTTCTTTTCCGAAACGGCTCTCCTCAGTCCAGTCCTTCATATTAGGAGAGGAGTAGATGCGCATCTCCTGACCGGCACTCATCACCAGCACCCACTTTCCGTCATACCAGAACATATTAGGATCTCTGAAGTCAGCAATCTCTGCTGTCAGAACCGGGTTTCCCTCGTAGACGTGGAATGTCTCGCCGTTGTCAAATGAGTAGGCTATTGACTGGCTTTGGACATCATGGCCCCATGGAGTCTGGATGCATGATGTGTACATTGCTATTACTGCACCCTTGCCGAAACCGGCCGTATTGTTGTGGTCAACGATACATGAACCCGAGAAGATAGTACCGTTGGCATCAGGCGACAGTGCCACAGGCCTGTGTTCCCAGTTGATCAGGTCACGTGATGTGGAATGTGCCCAGTGCATGTTGCCCCACATGCTTCCGTATGGATTGTACTGGTAGTACAGATGCCATACACCATCCTTGTAGAACATGCCGTTGGGATCATTCATCCAGGCGTAGGCGGGAGTGTGGTGGAAGGCGGGACGGTACTTCTCGTGATTTGTGCTGTCAAACTCGTTACTCAGCTTCAAGTCCTGCTGCCACACCTCGTTGCCTACACCGCCACGGTTGCTGCGGTCGATGTTGACATGAGTCATCAGGTTGAGATACTGGCCACGGAACTCGTCCAGGCAGAAAGGTACGTAGTAATCGACTTTGGTCAGCGCCAGACGGATGTTCAGCTGTCGCTGCTGCACGTTGTTGACGATGACCTTGACTTGTGCCTCAGGTGCTGCCTCCTCAATGGGGAGGAGCAGATACTTCTCCTTCGTTTCGGGAGCGATACGGATGAGGTGGTTGTCGCCAGCGAGGTGTTCAACCTTGAGTTGTGCCAGCAGGGATGGAGCGAAACACAGGATCATTAACAAGGCCACCATGTACTTGTGCGCCTGACCTGAGCCTGTCGAAGGGATTCTGTTTGTTCTCATTCTTTTTATTGTGATTCTTTATTTAATAATGTCTTTTGTTTGTCTCTTTTTAAGTTTACAATCTTTCTACCTTAACAAACTAAAACCTAAAGAATTCAATAAAACTTAACTAACTAACATGATGTTTTTCCGTCTTAGACACTGCAAAGGTAGGCTATCCTTTATCTTTTAGCTATAAAAAATGTTGCAGTGACTTAGAAAAATGAGTCACTGCAACATTTTTGTGCACATTTGCAACATTTTTATAGAAATGTAACACGTTTACTTCTTGATTTTACATGCTTTAGTCGGCTTTGTTGTTCTCTGAGGGTGCTTTTCCGTAATAGTCCCTATAACACTTGGTGAAGTAGGACGGGGCCGAGAAACCGACTCGGTAGGCTACCTCTGAGATGGACAGAGAGGAATCTACCAGTAGGATTTTGGCACGGCGCAGACGTTCCTCACGGATAATCTCGACGGGGGTCTTTCCTGTGGTGGCTTTCACCTTGCGATAGAGTTGTACGCGAGAGATGCCCATCTCTTCACCGATGTCCTCCACAGAGAGGTCGCTGTCGTCAATATGGCGGTCGAGGCACTCCAGGAAGCGGTCCATGAACTGATTCCTGACTTCTGTCTCCACCGATACGGGTTCTTCGGTCGGACTCACAGCATCGAGCAGTTTGTCGCGCTGTTCCTCCAACTCGTCACGTTGGTGTTCCACCACAGCCTTCTCGTTGTTCAGTTCCTCGTTCTTTTGTCGCAATTGCTTGTTAAGTCTGTGCTTGGTACGGAGTGCTCGCACCACTAACACCGTGTAGCAAGCCAGGACTGCCGTCATGAAGATGATGATGAACATTACAATGCGTTGCAGTCCTACGACGGACAGCACGCTGTCTACGCGCGTGTGCATTCTTTTTATATAGTTGCTTTGGCGCTCCACCTCCTTGTGCTGCATCAGCAGTACGTTGGCATTGGCCTGGGTCACCAGACTGGTTTCCATCATCGTCTCCTTGTCGTAGGAGGTTCCCTTCAAGATGTTCAAAGCCAGTGCCATCAGTTCATCACCATGGGTTGGGTAGATGGCCGACACGGTGAGCCAGCCGTCGCGCACCTTCTCAATACCGCCGCCTGGGGTAGGCAGGGCATCAACACCCAGATAGAGGATGTTGCCGGGATTTAATCCCGTATTGCCTGGATGGCACAGGATATAGTTCTCCAATGCCTGACGTGCACCGAAAGCCATACGGTCATTACCTCCGAAGACGCAGTCCAATTTAGTATTTGACAAATTACCATTTATCATTTGCAGACTGTCGAGGATGTGCATCATGGCTTGTTTGCCTGAAGGTTGCTTCCAGTCACCTTCGGCAAAACCGATGATATGCATGTCAGGATAGCGGGCAATGGCATCATTGAAACCATTGTGTCGGTCTATGGCAGGACTGGATCCATGCTCGCCGCCAATCTCCACGATGTTGCCCTTGCCGCCCAACTGACCGGCAGCATACTCACCCAGCATCTGGCCGATGAGATAATTGTCGGCGCCCATAAAGGCCGTGTAATTGTCAGCCCCACTCTTGCGGTCAAACAGGATGACAGGGATGTTGCGTTCACGGGCATACGAGATGGCATCGCCAAGATTACCCGTCTGCTGCGGGGATACAATCAGCAAGTCGACACCCATGTCGGCCAGTTCGCGAATCTGTCGGCGCTGCTCCTCTATATTATCGTCTGCCGAACGCACCTCCAACTTGACCCCTTCATTAAAATAGGTCGACTGTTCCAGTTCTGCCTTCAACTTTGTTCGCCATGAGTCCTCCGAGCATTGCGACACTCCTATCACATACGAAGCCGTATCAGACGAACAGGCTGAGAGCAACAGCACAACTGACATGGCCAGAAGATGAATAAATCTATACCGCCTCAAAAACTGTATAAATGAATATTTCATGGTGTCCCGTTATTACTTTTCTGTTGCAAAACTACGAAATAATAATCAAATAAACAAAACAACAAGGGGCTATTCCACATTATTTCTATAATTACTTTGAATAAATGGAAAATTTCGTGGATTCGGTCCGCAGGCAACTGCAAAAAGTGTCCACTGAAAAAGAGAAGATCTCAGCGGACACTTTGCGTCTGTTAGGTGGGGACAGTTTATGGCAATAATCTGAAAAAAGAAAGAGTGTTATTTCTGGCTCTTTCTGAGTGACTCACTCTTGTTATGAAAAGCATGCAAGTTTAATAATCTTTGTTCGTTTGTTCTCGTTTGTTCTCGGTTACTTTTTCAACATAATTGCAATAGAGCCAGTTTATTAGGGATAAGTGGGAACATTTGCGCCATATTAAATTACACGATATGGCGGTAAAATACTAATCAAGTGATATATCTACAGGAGTTCCTACCATCGAGTGGAATTCTTCAACGTCGGCAGGTGAAAGTCCATTGTTTACAGCTTCATTCATCAGGTCTTCCCATGCAGGCTCATGCTTTAAGA
>DCIS01000129.1:0-17022 GCA_002317475.1 Prevotellaceae bacterium UBA1720
GCTATGCTGTCATCATCTCAGCGCAATGTCACCGGAGAGGTAACCTTGCAACTTCGTCCTCTCGGTTTCGAGACTGTCGGTGTTGACTCTCCCAATGACCTCGTGAAGAACAAGCTCGGCGAATATGGAGAAACGGCAAAGGCATGGACCAGCGAGGATGCCAAGGGCTTCATCAAAGTCACCTCTACTGCTCTACGCGCATACTACTTAGCTCATCCCGACGAAGAAAGATAGGAAAGTCCCCCTCTAATAATATGGAAAAGAGATATTGTTTGTCACAAACTGACAAGAAAATAGCAGGAGTATGTGGTGGTCTGGCCGAATATTTCGATGTTGACCCTCTGCTGATACGAGTAGCCTTCCTGATCTTCACCTTCGCCGGTGGTTCGGGTATTTTGCTCTACATCGTACTGGCATTGTTGGCACCTAAAGGACCAAATGCACCACGCCAGAACCACTTCAGCAATAGTCAAAACAGCAGCAACGGAACATACGGTTCCAGCAGCAATTCGAACAACAGGAGACCAAACCAAGAAACAGATTGGGGAGGCAGCCACTACGACAAAGGATAGAAGCCCCATGATAAGAACAGGTATATTGGGTGCAGCAGGTTATACTGGCGGTGAGTTGATCCGCCTCCTGCTCAACCACCCCGAGGTAGAGATTGTGTTTGCCAACAGTGAGAGTAATGCTGGCAATAAAATATATGAGGTACACGAAGGATTGCTGGGCGATACCGAACTTGAGTTTACCAGTGAGATGCCTTTTGACCAAGTGGATGTTGTATTCTTCTGTTTTGGTCATGGCAAGAGCGAGGCATTCCTGAAGGAGCACGAGATTCCCGCCAATGTCAAGATTATCGACCTGGCACAAGACTTCCGCATAGGCCCCCTCCACCTCCCCCAAGGGGGGAAGCCCCAAGGTGAGGGTTACGTTTATGGACTCCCCGAAGCTTATAAAGAAATGATCGTCAAGGCTCATCATCTGGCTAATCCGGGCTGCTTTGCCACCTGTATTCAGTTGGGCTTGCTGCCATTGGCAAAGGCAGGATTGCTGACCCACGACATTGCCGTCAACGCTATTACTGGCAGTACTGGTGCCGGACAGAAACCTGGTGCTACCACACATTTCAGTTGGCGCAACAACAACTTTAGCATCTACAAGCTCTTCACTCATCAGCATCTGCACGAGATCTGCCAGACACTAAACGAACTGCGTCCTGGAACAACACCACGTGTAGTGGATACACTTGACGAGGGCTTTGAGCAGGAAGGTATCACCGTTGATTTCATACCCTACCGTGGTGACTTTGCCCGAGGTATCTTCTGTACCGAGGTTATCACGCTGGACCAGCCCAAGTCTGCAGAAGAGATTGCCAACCTCTACAAGGCTTACTATCAAGATGCCGCCTTCACACATTACAGCGACAAGGCTCTGGATTTGAAACAGGTAGTCAACACCAACAAGGCACTGGTTCACACCGAGGTGTTTGGCCGTAAGGTTGTCGTTACCAGTATGATTGACAACCTACTGAAGGGTGCCGTAGGTCAGGCGGTTCAGAATATGAACTTAATGTTTAATATAGACGAAAAGGCAGGCCTCAATCTCAAGGCAAGTGCATTCTAAAGCCTAACCAAGCCTTCCCAAAGGGAAGGGTGTTTGAAAGAAGAAGTTGGCATATTTTCATTGCAGACTTGTTTTTAGCAAACCTTGTTTGGGCTCATCAGTTTATTATTATATAGGAAATCAATATTACAAATGTATAAAACATCCTTCCCCTTGGGCGCTCAGCTGGCGAAGACAGATGCTTCGCAGCTTGCCTGTAGAAGAAGGCTTGGTTAGGCTTATGGAACTTTTTGACGTATATCCCCTTTTTGACATTGCTATAGAACGTGGGCAAGGTTGTCGCGTTTGGGACGACAAGGGACAAGAATATTTGGACCTCTACGGAGGTCATGCTGTGATTTCGGTTGGTCATGCTCACCCTCACTACGTTGAGGCTATTGCCAGCCAAGTAGGCAAATTGGGATTCTATAGCAACTCGGTGCAGAACCCCTTGCAGAAGGAACTGGCTCACGGACTTGGTAAGGCATGTGGCTATGAAGACTATCAGTTGTTCCTCATTAACTCGGGTGCCGAGGCCAATGAGAATGCCTTGAAACTGGCTTCTTTCTACAATGGTCGTACTCGTGTACTGAGTGCAGAGAAGGCTTTCCACGGACGTACCTCACTAGCAGTTGAAGCTACCGCCAACCCCAAAATCATCGCTCCAATTAATGCCAATGGTCACGTTACCTACCTACCCATCAACGACATTGATGCCTGGAAGGCAGAGATTGAGAAGGATGATGTCTGCGCAGTCATCATCGAGTGCATCCAGGGTGTGGGTGGTATACGTATGATTGAGGCTGATTTCCTGCAGCAACTGAAGGCTGCCTGCGAGGCCCACAACACCGTTCTTATCTGTGACGAGATTCAGTGCGGCTATGGTCGCAGCGGCAAGTTCTTTGCCCATCAGTGGCTGGGAGTGAAACCCGACATGATTACCGTGGCCAAAGGTATCTGCAATGGCTACCCCATGGGTGGCGTACTGATTTCTCCCAAGTTCAAGCCCATTTATGGTCAGTTGGGCACCACCTTTGGTGGTAATCATCTGGGCTGTGCCGGAGCCATTGCCGTACTTGACATCATCGAGAGCGAAGGTCTCGTGGAGAATGCCAATAAGGTAGGCACCTACCTGATCGACACCCTCACCGCCGAGATGAAGGCAGGCAACCTGCCTCACGTCATTGACGTACGTGGACGCGGCCTTATGATCGGTATTGAACTGGACATCCCTTACAAGGAGCCTCGTACCCGTCTCATCCAGGAGGAGCATTGCTTCACTGGTTGTGCAGGCACCAACACCATCCGTCTGCTTCCACCATTGTGTCTGACCATGGAAGAGGCTGACGAATTCATTGCAAAATTCAAAAAGGTATTAGCATGAAAATTACCGTTATAGGTGCCGGCAATATGGGTGGTGCGCTTATCAAGGGATGGGCCAAGGCTGCACAAGCAGGCAAGGCCGACCTGGATATCACCCTGACAGCCCACACCCAACAGACGCTGGATAAGTTCTCGACTTTATATCCAGAACTACACACCTTATTAAACAACAGGGAGGCTGTCAAAGATGCCGATATCGTAGTGCTGGCTGTTAAGCCTTGGCTTATCGATAGCGTAGTGGCAGAGATTGCCGACAATCTGGATGGCAAAATCGTAGTCAGCGTTGCTGCCAATGCGCGCAACGAACGAATCAATATCTACGCCATGCCCAACATTGGTGCAGAGTTTGGCCAAAGTATGACCTTCATTGAGCGCAATGACCAGAATTCTATCATTGCCGTCGAAGAACTCTTCTCCCTCGTGGGCTCCGTTATGGTTGTTGATCAGAAGCACATGGGTGCAGGTATGATGATGGCAGGTTGTGGCATTGCCTATGTGATGCGCTTCCTACGTGCCATGATGGAAGGTGGCGTTGAGATGGGATTCTATCCCAAGGAAGCCCAGCAAATTGCCATGCAGACCATGGAGGGTGCCATCACACTACTTCAAGAGACAGGGCTACACCCCGAAGCAGCCATCGACAAAGTGACCACTCCTGGTGGCGTGACTATCAAGGGGCTCAACGAACTGGATCATGCTGGCTTCAATTCAGCTGTCATCCGTTGTCTGAAGGCAGGACTTAAGTGAGGATAAAAAAATGAACAGAATAGTTGTAAAGGTCGGTAGTAACGTACTGACCACTGACGCAGGAAAGCTGGACATCACCCGCATGTCGGCTCTGGTAGACCAGATCGCATGGATGCGTCACCACGGTTACGAGGTGATTCTGGTTTCATCTGGTGCTGTAGCCTGTGGCCGTCGCGAACTGCGCGTTGATCACGAACTGGACAGTGTGGAGCAACGCCAGCTATACTCTGCCGTAGGACAGGTTAAGTTGGTCAATCTCTACTACGACCTCTTTCGCGAATATGGCATGCACGTAGGACAAGTCCTCACAATGAAGGAGAACTTCCAGACTGAGGAACAGTACCAAAACCAGCGTGCCTGTATGGAGGTGATGCTGCAGAATGGCGTCATCCCCGTTGTCAATGAGAACGATACGGTATGCGTCACCGAGTTGATGTTCACCGACAACGATGAACTCTCAGGGCTCATTGCTCAGATGCTGAAGGCAGAGACGCTCATATTGCTAAGTAATATCGATGGTGTCTACACAGGTAACCCCGAGAATCCCGAAGCCAAATTGATTCGCTCCGTTGCACCAGGCGAGTCTCTGGAACAATACATCCAGACGAGCAAGAGCAGTAGAGGTCGAGGCGGGATGCAATCCAAGTATCACACGGCCAGCACCGTAGCCGGTGAGGGCATACGTGTCATCATCGCCAATGGCGAGCGCGAGAATATCCTCATTGACCTCATCACCAATCCAAAGGACACTCCACACACTGAATTTCAACCATCATGAACGAAATATTCATTAAGGTAAAACACGCCAGTCGCAAATTGGCTCTAATATCAGACGAGCAGAAGAATACTGTCCTCAACAAGGTGGCTGATGCCATCCTGAAGGATAAGGAGACACTACTGACTGCCAATGCACTCGACCTGGCAAAGATGGAGCCCAGCAACCCGCTCTACGATCGACTTCAACTGACCGATAGTCGCCTGGAAGGTATCGCATCGGATATGCGTCACGTAGCCCAACTGCCCTCTCCTCTGGGTCATATCAGCAACGAACACACGCTAGACAACGGACTCCTCCTACGTCGCATCTCCGTTCCTTTCGGGGTTATCGGCGTCATCTACGAGGCACGTCCCAATGTGTCGTTCGACGTCTTCAGCCTCTGTTTCAAGAGTGGCAATGCATGCGTGCTGAAGGGTGGCAAAGATGCTGACGAGAGCAACCGTGCCATTGTGAGCCTCATCCACCGAGTATTGGAAAAAGAAGGCATTGATCCCTATGTAGTTCAACTTCTTCCTGCCACCCACGAGGCAACAGCCGAGATGCTCAACGCTGTAGGTTACATAGACCTCTGCATTCCACGTGGTGGAAAGAAACTGATTGCCTTCGTACGCGATAATGCCCGTGTGCCTGTCATTGAGACTGGTGCTGGTGTGGTGCATGCCTACTTTGACAAGGACGGCAACCTGGAGATGGGACAGCGTATCATCAACAATGCCAAGACGCGTCGTGTATCTGTATGCAATGCACTGGATTGCCTCCTTGTACACAAAGACCGCCTTGCAGACCTACCAGTCTTGCTCAAACCTATGGAAGGTAATGTGGCTTTCCACCAGCCCAATGCCAACGAAAACTTTGACTGGGATCGCGAATGGATGTCTCATGACCTCAGCATCAAGATTGTTGACTCACTCGACGAGGCACTGATCCATATTCAGCAACATGGTTCCGGACATTCTGAGTGCATCATCACAGACAACCCTGATACTGCCCAGCGTTTCCGCAATGAGGTTGACGCAGCCTGCGTCTACGTCAATGCGCCCACCAGTTTCACGGATGGAGCACAGTTTGGGTTAGGTGCAGAAATAGGCATTAGCACCCAGAAGTTAGGTCCACGTGGTCCCATGGCACTCAACGAGATGACCACCTACAAATGGCTTATTGATGGCAATGGGCAGGTAAGAGCTTAAGTAATTGAATAAAAATTTGTTCGCTAAGGAAAAAGTTCGTACCTTCGTGGTTCATTTGAGATAAACCCAACGTCCTTCATAAGGATTTGTTATAATTTAACCATGTTAGAGAAATACCTAAAACAGACGAAGTTCGAGAGCTACGAGGACTTCATGCAGAACTTCAAGGTAAATGTACCCGAAGATTTTAACTTTGCCTACGATGTCGTAGATGCATACGCAGAGAGCCAACCTGAGAAGGAGGCACTGCTATGGACCAATGACCGTGGCGATGTGAAACATATAAACTACGCAGAGTACAAGCAACTTTCTGATCAAGTTGCTTCTTACCTGCTTACCCTTGGCATCAAGCGTGGCGATTGCGTCATGCTGATTCTGAAGCGACGTGTAGAATGGTGGATCACTATGGTGGCTCTGCACAAAATAGGCGCCGTAGCAATCCCCGCCACCCATCTCCTGACTGACAAGGATATCATCTATCGTTGTCATGAAGCAGACATCAAGGCTATCATCTCAGTTGGTGACCCTATCGTATTACGCAACATCATTCGAGCACGTACATACTGCCCTTCTTTGGAGCACTGCATTTCTATCGGTCCTACCGTTCCCCAGAAATGGGAGAACTACTGGCAAGGAGCCATGATGGCACCAAAGTTCAAGAGCCAAAAGGGGCAAAACAAGGTATCCGACAATTTCCTGATGTACTTTACCAGTGGCACCAGTGGAGAACCCAAGATGGTTATGCACGACCACAGCTACCCCCTTGCCCACATCATCACGGCCAAATATTGGCACAATGTGCATGAGGGTTCACTCCACCTCACCGTGGCTGACACCGGTTGGGGCAAGGCTGTCTGGGGCAAGTTCTATGGTCAGATGATTGCTGGTGCTACCGTCTTTATCTATGATTTCGAGGGTCGTTTCGAGCCCGACAAGATGCTGAAGGTTATTCAGGACTTCAAGGTAACCTCTTTCTGTGCACCACCAACAGTCTATCGTTTCATGATTCGCGAGGATCTGTCGCAATACGACCTTTCGAATCTAGAATACTGCACAACAGCAGGCGAGGCACTCAATCCCAATGTCTTCCTGGAATGGAAAGAGAAGACTGGCATTATGATCTACGAATCATACGGTCAGACAGAAACCACCATGGTACTGGGCACCTACCCCTTCGTTGAGCCTCATCCCGGCAGCATGGGCGTGCCAAACCCTCAGTTCCCTGTCGATGTTCTTGATGCTGATGGTAATCCTTGCGCTCCAGGTGAGAATGGTCAGCTGGTTATCCGTACAGACCAGGGCAAACCTCTCGGTCTATTCAAGGAATACCACAAACAACAAGCTCTGACAAATAAGAATCATCATGACGGAATCTACTACACCGGCGATGTGGTTTACCGCGACGAAGAAGGTTACTATTGGTTCGTCTCTCGCGCAGACGATGTCATTAAAAGTTCTGGTTACCGTATCGGTCCCTTCGAGGTTGAGAGTGCACTGATGACTCACCCTGCTGTCGTAGAATGTGCCATCACAGGTGTTCCCGATGAAGTGCGTGGTATGGTTGTAAAGGCAACCGTTGTCTTGGCTACCTCTTATTTAGGCCAGGAGGGTCCGGAATTGATAGAGGAACTCCAAGAGCACGTGAAGCGTGAAACTGCGCCCTACAAATATCCTCGTGTCATCGAGTTTGTTGACGAGTTGCCCAAGACTATCAGCGGTAAGATTCGTCGTGTAGAGATTCGCGAAAAGGATAAAGCCTAACCAAGCCTTCCCAAAGGGAAGGATGTTCTATACATTTGACTTTGGCATACGGTTACGAGAAGGCGAATCCGCTCTATTATGATTTGCTTAAGAAATGGGCAAAAGAAAATAGACAGTTTCAAACATTGGAAGAAGGTGTGCTGTGGGACAATCTTAGAACAAATCAGTTAGGTCTTCATTTCCGACGACAACATATTATAGGTTGCTATATCGCAGACTTTGTCTGTCTTACTGCAAATCTTATAGTTGAAGTTGATGGTGGATATCATTCACAGAATGAACAACTAATTCAAGACTACTATAGAACGGAAGATTTGAATCAAATGGGATTCAGAGTCATACGATTCAAAAACGAAGAAATCATATCAAATCTATCTTCGGTTTTAGATACAATCTTTAACAACATCGCGAGCAAAGAATACATACAAACAAATCTATAAAACATCCTTCCCTTTGGGAAGGCTTGGTTAGGCTTATGAAATCATTCCTGAACGTACAAGACCTTGGCGACCTGAAACAGGCACTGGCCGAGGCACAAGAGATAAAGCAAGACCGTTTCAAATACGTTGAACTTGGTCGCAACAAGACTGCGCTGCTCGTCTTTTTCAACAACAGTCTGCGCACACGTCTCTCTACCCAGAAGGCAGCACTCAACCTCGGTATGAACGTTATCGTACTCGATGTGAATGCCGGTGCATGGAAACTGGAAACTGAGCGCGGAGTCATCATGGATGGCGACAAGAGCGAGCATCTGCTCGAGGCTATTCCAGTCATGGCCAGTTACTGTGATGTCATCGGTATCCGCTCCTTCGCAGGTCTCACTGACCGAGAGTACGACTATGCCGAAACCGTCTATAACCAATTCGTAAAGTATAGTGGCAAACCTATCTTTGCCATGGAGACGGCAACAGTGCATCCCCTACAAGCTTTTGCAGACCTCATCACTATCGAGGAGCATAAGTCTACGAAACGTCCCAAGGTTGTCCTCACTTGGGCTCCTCATCCAAAATCTCTGCCACAGGCTGTACCCAACAGTTTTGCAGAATGGATGAATGCTGCTGATGTGGATTTTGTTATCACCCATCCCAAGGGATATGAGCTTGATCCCAAGTTCGCAGGCAATACCAAGGTGGAATATGACCAAATGAAGGCCTTTGAAGGCGCAGACTTTATCTATGCTAAAAACTGGAGTTGCCCAGGAGTAACCGACCCCAACCAGTATGGTAAAATCCTCCATGACTACCATGATATGCTTGATTGGACGGTTAGCCAGCGTCAGATGGCTGTCACCAACAACGGTAAATTCATGCACTGCCTACCTGTACGTCGCAACATGATTGTGACCGATGATGTCATTGAGGCTCCAACCTCACTTGTTATACCCGAGGCTGCCAATCGAGAGATCTCTGCCACCGTGGTCCTCAAGCGCATCCTGGAAAGCTTATAAGAGACAGAAGAACTGTTTTTGTCTCATAGAGAGAAAGGTGAAAGAGTACGCATCCTGTACTCTTTGACCTTTTTTCCTTTTTCGGCCTATGCCTTTTGTCGTCGTGTGTTTCAAAAAAAAGCGCCGATTTCGGATTACTCCTACTCTCGACGCTCACCCACCATAGGTGGTGCCACCAGGAATCGAACCGGGGACACAAGGATTTTCAGTCCTTTGCTCTACCAACTGAGCTATGGCACCTTGGTTTCTTTTGCGATTGCAAAGGTACGTACTTTTTTCCGTTTATCCAAACAATAACCCATATTTTTTTACATTTTCAAAAAAATACAATCAACAACGCGCTCAGACTTATCCTTTTCTGATTATCTTTGCCGCAAAACCGCCACCACTGGCCATGCGGATGTCAATGGTTTTCTTGGGTGAACTGATGGGTATTCGTTCTGCCGTATAGTCTGTAGCAGCCTTGTCTGCATTCACGCCATCACGGAAAAGGAGCATCTCATAGGAACCTTCGGGTAGGAAGTTGAGATTGAGGGTGATGACACGAGCATCCCAATTGGTCTCACCAGCCACATACCAGTTGTCGCCCTTGCTTCGTGCCACAACGATATATTGCCCCATCTTGCCATCTACCACTTTCATCTGGTCGAAAACCGTAGGGATAGAAGTGATGAAGTCAGTACACTCCTGCTCTTGCATGTAGACTGTAGGATTGTCGGCCAGCATGGTGAGTTGGGACTCGTGCACAATATAATGTGCCAACTGGTGGCAACGCGTACCCATGGTAAGCGGATTGTAGTAGATGGGCTGAAAATCGGCTGCAGTGGCATTGCGCATACCACCAGGGGTAAAATCCACATAGCCTGCCATACCACGGATAAAGGGGAAGGTAACATCGTAGGTGGGCATGTCCTTGCTGGGACGGTCATAGCTCTGCCCATTCTCCACACCCTTCTCGCGAGTAGTCCATTTCACCTCCTCCATACCAAATACTGCTTCAAAATTAACGACATTGGGATAGGTGCGCTGGATGCCTTGAGGAGCAAAGATACCATGGTAATCAAGCATAAGATGACTCTTCGCACAACGATCAGCAATGCGATAAATCATCTCCACACCCTCCTGATCATAACGGTCAAGGAAATCGACCTTGAAACCTTTGATACCCATATCGGCATATTTACGGCAGGCTTCATCCAATTGGTTGTCAAGCACATTAAATACGGTCCAAAGGATGATACCTACATTCTTCTGCTTGCCGTATGCCACCAATGCGGGGAGATCGAGATCGGGAATAACGGTGAGCATATCACCACTCTTGGGATTGTACCAGCCCTCATCCAAAATGATGTACTCCAGTCCCTGCTTAGCAGCAAAATCAATGTAATACTTATAGGTGTCCTGATTGATGCCAGCCTTGAAATCTACACCACTGATACCCCAGTCGTTCCACCAGTCCCAAGCAACCTTACCGGGACGAATCCATGAGGTGTCGCCCTCTATACGAGAGGGTTCGGCCAACTGATAAGCGAGTGTATTGATAGGCATCTCCTTGTCCTCGTGCGTGATGGCAAGAATACGCCATGGAAATGTGTGATTTCCCTTCCCCTGGGCTATATAATCCTCTGTATCAGTCACATATTTCTGCATACGCCAAGGGTAATGGTCAAAGGTCTTGGGGTAGTGGGCAAAGTCTGCACGAAGGCCTTGCATGTCCTTTCCCAGATGCAGTCCCTTCACGCGATTTCCATCTGGAAGCAGGAACATACCGGGGTAATCCTGCACATCCGTTTCGAGGATCGTAACCTTTGCCTTGCCGCAATCCACAGTAGCAGGAAGGAAGGCTTCCAAATTCTTGGTCTTGGACAGAGGAACCACATCATACGTTGCTTGGAAAGCCATAGCCTTGGGATTCTTCTCGTTGGTAGAGTAAGGCAGATAGGCATTGTAGTCATCAGCAAAATTGAACTCAGCCACCTCATTTTCAACCTTCCATTCACCCTTGGTAAAAGTCGTGAAGAAACGATAGGCCACACCACTATTGTAGGCACGAAACTCCACATTGATGCCGTTCCTTGCCTTCACAATGACCTGATAATACTCATCGCTGAACTGCGAAAACTTGTAGTTCGGAGCGTTGAAACTCTCCTTGATGAGCTTGGGTTTAGATATGGATGTATAGCCCTTATTCGCAATGCCTTCAATATTCAATGCTGCCTTGTTGTCAACGGCATAGGTATTGCAGTCCTTGAGTTCACCTTCCCAGATGCTGTATTGGAGCGTCTCGTTGGCAATATTAATGTAAACTTTGAGAACACCATTAGGCGAAGTGAGCGTAACATTTTCTTTCGCATGAGTGCTCAGCGCTACAAAAGTAAGACAAAGCAAAAATAATAGTTTCTTCATGTGTCACATATCTTATTCCCTGCATTTTGAAACAAGTCAAAAGCCGGGGGTTAGGGGGGGCTTTATTTTACGGTATAGGTGTATTTGTAGATAGCAGGTTCCTCTTCGTTTTCGTTTTGGTTACGACGAGGATTGCCGAATGACTCAGGCTTATAGGTATGAGGAAAGCCTGTGACAACGAGATAAACATCCTGGACATCTGTGGGAATGTCGAGCGTAATCTTGCCCTTCTGTGCCGTAGAGATGGGACTGTATGTGGCATTTGCATCTGCATCCACAGCCACCAGACGATAGGCATAGCCGTAGAGCTGGGCATCGGCCTCTCCCTTGAAATCAACCGTCACCTTCTTCTTGCCCTTCACGTCCAGTTTGATGCTGTTGACACCATAGGTATAGAGGTCTTTGTCGTTGAGGAACTCACCGGCATACTGCTTGTTCATCTCGTGCTTGCCCTCAAAGTCAAAGGTGAGCAGACGGGAATAGCAATCGCAGCATTCGCGGGCAAAATCCTCGGTAGTGAGGTTGAACATGCGCATGTAGGTCATCGCTGGGTCTTCACCGCGTGTGGCAGCACGCCAGAGGTCGGCCATGACGGTCAACCCGTGTTTCTGACTCCAGTACTCCAGCACATAGCATGAGTGGTAGATGTTTTCACCCGCTAGGAAACGCAGGTTGGCCTGGTCGATAAAGGCTGTCCAATGGTAGTTCTCATCCGTGGGCCATTCGGGATTGACATTGAAGAGCATCCACTGGCTGGTCATCTCATAGATGCCTCCACCACCCATGCCATGACCAGTCTTATCACACGAGATCATTGACTGGAAGGAGTGTCCCAACTCATGCGCAATGCAGTTCAACTTCTTGTCCTGCACACGATTGGGAGCAATCCACAAGGCACCAATGGTTCCGTCATAATCACCTCCGTAAGCCGTACCCTCAAGCGAGTAGTTGAGCATCACCATCATACGGTAACGATCAGCATTACTGCCCGGAAGAATAAATTTCAAGTCGTTCTTGTAGAAGTTGTAGAACTGCTGTACCCTCGACATCAGATTGGCCACATCAACCTTCATGTTGTGACCTTCAAGATCAGGAGCCTTAGACAGATCATAGCCAAAAGGCTTCTCCCAGAACAGGACCACATCATCAGTATAGGCCATGCGTGCATAGCTCCACTTGGAGTCAGGACTGCAGAAATCATTATCCTTCAAATCACTGGGTATAAAGACTTCTTTTCCTGGTGGAGGTGTAAGACCTTGTGCCTGCAAAGCGTTAACACTCAGCAATATACCTACAAATACGCTCAGCGTACGAACCAAACTGTTTTTCATTTCTTCCAAAGATTAAAATCTGAAAATTCCACCCAAGCCTTGTTACCACTATAGGTGGTTTGGTAGAGACCTACCTTTACTTTATTATCTCTCAGCAGACTCGCATTAACGGGACTTCCTGGCATCTCTGTCCAACGAACGCCATCCTTTGAGGTACGGGCATGGATGAGGTTGCCCGTGCGTTGCAGTTGAAGGTAAGGATCATAGTCCCAACCCAACTGATTGGGGTATTGCGGACGTCCATGACGCGTGACGGTGGTAAGCATATTACCACAGTTATAGTTGGGGAAGACGCCCAAATGAACGAGGTTCTGTGCATGTTCACCCTCATTAGCAAGGATAATGATACCACCCTCATTATAGGCTGGTGTGTTGTGACGATCACGACCCATAATATCGCTGACGCGCACTTGCAAGAGGAAATCGCCCTCAGCATCGTAGAGTTTCATCGGTCCGTTATGAGAGGGGTCACGGTCAAGGTTCTTGTCCTGACTCTCTAATCGTACAGCCTCCTTTTCGGAAATCAAGGTGTAGCTTTCCGCAGTCATGCCTTCGAGCGAAGCTTGGAGTTCTGCACTATGACCCTCATCATCGCGAACGGTGACAGAGAAAGTCTTGTCAGAGGGTTTCACGCTATAGATGCCCGAAGAGAAGTCCAAACGACCGGAACGAACCGTCTTGCCATCTTTGTCGGTAAGGGTGATGCTGACCAGATTGGGGCCTATCCCCTCTGCCTTTAATTGTAATGAACTAAGGTCGAAGGTACCACGATCATCAGTATCGCTCTTGGCCTTGTATTCCTCCTGTACCTCCTGGGCAGAAAGACTACGATCATAGAGTTTCAGGGAATGAATGTATCCACTAAAACCATCGCCTCCATGTTGATCTGCACCAATGGTGATGGGGCCTTGAGGACGAAGCATCAGGAAATTGTTCTTCTCGTGAACCAACTTGCCATTGAGGTAGCAACGCTCGTTCCACCCATCGTAGGTCACGGTCCAGTGCTGCCACTTACCTTCCCCGGCTGCGATCTCGCGAGGCATACCAATGCTCTCAAATGAACCGGCATGGTTCATCAGTCCTGTGGTGTTGTCACGACCATTTCCGAACTGCAAAGAAGTGAGATCACCCGACTGTGGGCAAACGCTGACAATGCACTCCTCTGGTCCTACCGAGGGATTGAGTACCCAGGCAGAGAGCGTGAAAGCTGAATTGTAACGGAAGTTCTCAGGACAATCGTATGTGGTCTTGATGCTTTGTGTTCCATCGAAATAATAGCCATATTTGCCCTTCACTACTTCACGAATTAGAGACTCGGACCCCCCAGCCCCCTTTAGGGGGAGAAAGTTACGTGAGAAGGATGAGGAGGAAGAGTGGGATGGGTCTGCATTGAGCTCAAAAACTAAGCCGTTAGGATAGTTGATGCGTTCCTCTGCCTCCACATCCTTCTTGTGCAAGTTGGGATAACCTGCCTCCACGGCTTGCATATCAAGATTCGGCATTGGGGGAAGAAGAGCCTCGGGGTCATTCTTCTTGGTGGCATTATAGACCTTAACATTCCATAGTGCTCCGAAATGTCCGTTCTTCTGGGTGTCGGTGATGGTGATGCGCACATAGCGTGCCTTGGCCTCCGCCTTCTCGATAAGAGGTGAACCGGCATTGCGATTCTGGGTCTTGTCGGCATACATGCTCCACAACTGACCATCGACAGAGGTCTCCACCTTATACTGATAGAAGAAGGTAGGATACTCCATCTGCAACCATACTTGATTGAACTTCTGCACCTTGCCCAAGTCTATCTGTAACCAAGAAGCGCCTTGGTTGTTAGCAGGACGCCAAAGGGTGGCATTGTTGTCATCCACAGCATACTCGGCCTTGAAGTCATCACCCAGTACCGAAGAGGCTGTCACCTTAGCTTGATAGGCAAGGTTCTTGGCTACGTTTTTCTGTGCTTTCTTCTGCAACGAAACAGGCAGAACACCATCGTGCGTAGGTTTAATGGGCAGGATATTGCCCTCGGCATCAAACTCCAGTTTGTCTATGCACAACTGACGGTTGAAACCGTGTACCGAATGGGGATTGTTGTGACGATGATAGACGATATAGTACTGGTCGCCATCCACCAGAATAGAGTGATGACCGGGACCATGAACAGTACCGTCGCTGTTGGTCTTGAGGATGCAACCCTTGTACTCATAAGGACCGGTAGGACTCGTGGTGCTCACACCATACTGCACACGATATGTGTCATCATGACAACTACCTGAACTATAGGTAAAATAGTACTTCCCGTCCTTCTTGAACACGAAAGGTGCCTCAAAGAAGTCCTTCAGTTGGGTGTTGGGCACAAGACCTTTGTCCGTGAACGACTTGCCATCAGGAGCCAGTTTGGCCCATCCGCAACCCGACTTCTCATAGATACCCCAGGTTCCTACAAAGATGTAGCGTGAGCCATCATCATCCGTAAAGACCATGGGGTCAAGGGTGATGGCCATAGGATCGCAGTAACGGTCGGGCATCAGTACGGCATCAGCCCTTCCCAACATATTGCGCCATGGTCCCACGGGTGAATCGCTTTCTCCCACATGGATCATACAAGGTTCACAATAGTAGTAGTGATACTTGCCTTCGGCCGTCTGAATGACATCAGGTGCCCATACCACCTCAGTCGTGGGCCAGTTCATCACCACATTACGCCAGTTCACGAAGTCCTTGGACATCCACACCTGAGCCGGACCATAACCATTGCCCGTACCATCCGTGGTGGCATAAATATAAAAGGTGTCGCCAAACTTGCGTATCGTAGGGTCAGCAAAATAACCTGGAATGAAAGGATTACCCGCACCAGGAGCATTCCAGGCAGTCTGTGCCTGAGCACCAACACTCAGAACAAGGAGGAGAAAATACAGAATTCTTTTCATCTGTCTGTCTTTTTATCATTCTTTCATTCTATCACTTCTTCAACCCTTCTATCGCCTTGGTAATCATATCCTTGGTACCACTTCCGTCATTGACATAGCGAACGACCATACGGGCATAGTTGAGAGCCTCGCGCTTCTGAGGTGTAGAAGCACCATTCTGACGAACCTGTTCGATGAGGGCTGTCAGTTCGGTCAGATCCTCGGGTTCTGCCAGATTACCAGGACGCATACTGATGATAGCCACATTGAGCGAAGAAGCCATGTAATCGATATCCTCCTGAACTAATGTCCTGTTGTTCTTGTCCTGTGTCTTGGCAATGAGTTCTTCTGCCTCGGCAATCTTCTCCTGCAGACGCTTGAAGCCATGAGGAGCCCAGTCAGTAGCCTTCCGTTCACGTGCCATCTGTAGTTTCTCCTTCAGTACAGTAAGATCAAGATTGCCCGAAGCGGCTTTTTTGGCAGAGCCAGAAGGGATATTGAGACGGAGATAATGGGTAGTATGCTCACGAGTCACATAGTAGTCGGGCAGGAACTGTTTGCCATCAATTGCCAAAGTATAGGGAGCTTTTCCCGTTTCTGTAAGTTCATCAAGAGCTGGTGAGAGTGAGACACTTGCCTCCTCCCAGGTGTGGATGTCGGGTGAAGTCATGACCATGGGTCCATACATCAAAGTGCCTACCCACTGTGAAGCATAAGGTTGGGTCTTACCATCCACCAGAGCTTGATCCATCTTATCTGGAGCATAGAAGATGTGCTTGCAGAAGGGCATGATCACCTCAACTACATCATCCGCAGACCACTGGCGCTGAGGAATCTCTACGTACGAACAGGGTTGGTATTTCTTGGCAATGGACTTGCCATTCAGACGAACATCAAAACCACTGACTGCCCAGTAAGGCACGCGCAGTTTGAGAGCAAAATCACCACCAGAGAAGGTCAGACGAGAGTGTTCGGCAGGCCATTCGCACTCCTGTTTGATGCTAACGTCTCCCCAACGAGCTTCGGTAGGCAGGTAGAGACCAACATAGAGCGTGTTCTCATTGGCGAAATAGGTAGCCTCTTGGTACTTTACATGATTCTCTGCACCTGTACCTCCACAACAAGTCTCTTGGGGTGTAGGACTGCCGAAAGGTTTCGTGGCATTCAGACCCACGGCATACTGATAGCATACACCGTATTCCTCGGGATGAACAGAACCGACAAGCTGGTTGTACATCACACGTTCGTAATAATCCATATAACGTGCATCATCAGGGTCAAAGCAGTTGAGATCCTTAGTGAGCTTCGCCAGATTATAGGCACAACAGGTCTCATTGAGGTCGGGATTATTGGTACGCTGACCACGGAAATCTGTCATCATGTTGGTGTTCATGCTGGCGGTCTGTGTATAAGGTTGACGCCACATCTCACCATTGCCCACACCACCCATAGCGTAGGCATAACGACCCTGGATGAG
>DCIS01000129.1:17216-17524 GCA_002317475.1 Prevotellaceae bacterium UBA1720
GCATCTTCCTTGCTTGAGGCCATCTCAGCCAGACGAGCCAAGGACTCAGCCATGCCACCTACTTCACCGGCAATGTACATATTCCACATCTCATAGCGGTTGCCTGGACGTTGACGACGTTCTGCCGAAGTACCCTCCAACTGACAGTAGGTACGGTAGTGCATGCGGTTCCATACCCACAGACCCATATCAGTGGCAATGCGTAAAGCCCTGTCTGCCAAAGCTTTGTCGGTATCGCGCAATACGAGGGCAATATCAATCAGACCAGCCAACTGTTTGTGTATGGTATAGTAAGGTGCCCACACCCA
>DCIS01000075.1:0-572 GCA_002317475.1 Prevotellaceae bacterium UBA1720
GATGTGCAGAACAATCGTATTCCGCACGCCTTGATGCTGACCGGTCCCAAAGGTGCAGGCAAGATGCCTTTGGCTCTGGCCTTGGCTCAGTACTTGCTTTGTGAGCATCCCGGTGAAGATGAGGCTTGCCGTACTTGCCGTAGTTGCAAGATGGCAGAGGAGTGGGCTCACCCAGACCTTCACTTCACTTTTCCCATCATCAAGAAGAAAAACAGCAGTACGGCTCCTGTTTGCGATGACTACCTGAAAGAATGGCGCGAACAACTCAAACGTGAGGTGTACTTTGATATCAATGACTGGTTGGAGGACATGAAGGCCGAGAACCAGCAAGCGATTTACTATGTGACCGAAAGCGATGCCCTACTCAAGAAACTGGCCATCAAATCCAGTCAAGGTGGCAATCGCGTCATTGTAATGTGGCTTCCTGAACGTATGAATCAGGAGACTGCCAACAAACTTCTCAAACTGATAGAGGAACCTCCAACGCGTACCTATTTTATAATGGTTAGTGAGGAACCGGAAAAAGTTTTGGGAACCATCATCAGTCGAACTCAACGTATAGTGGTACCTGC
>DCIS01000075.1:724-1911 GCA_002317475.1 Prevotellaceae bacterium UBA1720
GAGCAGTTCGTCTCATTGATGCGTTTGGCGTATATGCGAAAAATTAAGGATTTACGTGAGTGGAGTGATGCCATGTCTGTCATGGGACGCGAACCTCAGAAACGGTTCCTTCGCTATGCCCAGCGTCTGTTGCGTGAGAATTTCATGTACAACTTCCAACGTCAGGATGAGTTGAACTATCAGATGAGGAACGAGGCAGAATTCTCTCGTAACTTTGCCCGTTTCATCAACGAACGCAATGTTATCCGCATCATGGAGGAGTTCAGTAATGCAGAGCGTGACATCGAGGGTAATGTGAATGCCAAGATGGTGTTCTTTGACCTTGCGCTGAAGACCATCGTCCTGCTCATACAATAATCAACGCATTGCTTATTGCGAAAATACGGCATAGGACTGACAATTAATTAGAAACATCCACCTCAGCAGCGGTTGAGGTTTAATAATATACAAAAAGAAATGACAGAAGAATTAGATAACATTCAGGAGAGCGCATCTTCTGCTCCCAAGGCAAAGGCTGGTGAATTATCCTTTGTGTGTGGAGGAGGCGGTCGTGGATTATGTGCAAGAGGTTGTGGTAAGGATGCCTTCCAGCTCAATATCCATGACTATCTGGCTGATATCCCCGGGAACACTGATTTTACCGACCTTGTAGAGGTGCAGTTTAAGAATACGCGTAAGGGCTATTACCATAATATCAACAACCTTCCCATAGAGAAGGGTGACGTGGTGGCCGTTGAGGCTTCCCCTGGTCATGATATTGGAACAGTCACTATGACAGGCAAACTTGTTGCTTTACAGTTGAAGAAAGTGACCCTAAAGTCTGCAGATGACATCAAGCGTGTTTATCGCAAGGCTAAGCCCGTGGATATGGAGAAGTACGAGGAGGCAAAGGCTCGCGAGCACGAAACGATGATCAAGAGTCGACAGATTGCCAAGGATCTTGGACTGGAGATGAAGATAGGTGACGTGGAATATCAAGGTGATGGTAACAAGGCTATCTTCTATTATATTGCTGATGGACGTGTGGACTTTCGCCAATTGATCAAGGTTTTGGCAGAGGAGTTCCGTGTGCGCATTGAGATGAAACAGATTGGTGCTCGTCAGGAGGCAGGACGTATTGGCGGCTTTGGCCCTTGTGGTCGTGAACTGTGCTGTGCTACCTGGATGAAGAATTTCGTGAGTGTCAG
>DCIS01000075.1:1983-13443 GCA_002317475.1 Prevotellaceae bacterium UBA1720
GGCCAGTGTGCGAAATTGAAGTGCTGCATGAATTACGAGGCAGATCAGTATGTTGAGGCAACCCGTTGTCTGCCCAGTCGTGAGATTAGTCTTCATGCTGGTGATGGAGAATACTTCTATTTCAAGGCAGACATACTTTCCGGCATGATTACATACAGCACGGATAAGCGTCTGGCTGCTAACCTGACTACCATCTCTGCCAAACGTGCCATGGAGATTATCCAGATGAATCGTCGTGGTGAGGAACCCGATTCCTTGGAAGAGGGTGGTAAGACCGTGCCTGAGAAACCCGTTGACCTGGCTACTCAAGAGGATCTGAATCGTTTTGACAAGAAGAAAAAGAAGAAAAAGCGTAGTGGTGATCGTCATGATGGTCATAGAAATGAAGACCATAAGGCAGAGGGACCATCGGAACAGCAATCCGAAAATCAGGCAGAGCCTGTCGTAAGGCAGGAGCAAAAGCCTGAAAACGAAGGTGACCAGCGCGAAGAGCATAAGCAAAACGACCGTCATAATGGCGAGCAACGTGATCACAAACGTGATGATCGCAGGCATCATGACCGTCGTGAGCATCGTCATCACCACAATGGAAATCGTCAGGATCGTCCCAGGCAGGATAATCCCCAGAAGGGTCCCTCTGCAGATGCTAAGTAATATGAATCAGAGGTTCAAGTGGGTAGTTTGTCTCTTGGCGCTTGCTCTATATTCGTGCGAAGAGGACGTAGTACATCGGTATTGTGCTGTGGACAGTCAGGACTGGCAGAAGGCTTATAAAGCCCGATTCCACATTGAACCGCTGAAAACCAAATCAGAATACAACCTAAGGGCAGAGGTGCGTGTTGACAAACGTTTCCCCTACAAGGACCTCTGGATGGTTGTTGAGACAAAGATTAGTAATGATTCCGCACAAATAGTATATAATGATACTGTTTGTGTGGATATCATCAAGGATAATGGGGACATGAATGGCGATGGCCGTAATATTTTAGAGTACAAGACGGCCGTTCGCTGTCTGCCCTTGACCACCAAGGATACTTTGGACATTTGTGTTCGCCATATTCAGTCTGTCACGCCTGTTCCTGGTGTGCATGATGTTGGCATTATGTTAGCTCCAATCTGGAAATAGACCTTATCTGTTTCTCATGACCTTGTTTCGTGATGCGTCAATTCGAAGCATGATGAATAGCAAGATGGTAAAGCCCCAAAGTGAAGAACCACCGTAACTGAAGAAGGGTAGGGGAATACCGATTACGGGGGTCAAACCAAGCACCATTCCCACATTGATAAAGACGTGTATCATGAAAACGCCCAGGACACAATACGCATAGACGCGTCCGAAAGGATACACCTGCCGCTCTGCAATATGAATAATGCGGAACATCAATGTCAGGAAGAGCAACAGTACGACGCTACAACCGATAAATCCTTCCTCCTCACCCACGGTGCAGAAGATGAAATCTGTATCCTGCTCGGGTACATATTTCAGTTTTGTTTGTGTCCCGTTTAGGAATCCCTTTCCTTTCAGACCTCCTGATCCGATGGCAATTTGTGCCTGCGCTACATTGTATCCAGCACCCCTTGGGTCGTCTTCCATTCCCAGCAACACCTGTATTCTTTTTTGCTGATGAGGTTCCATGACATTGTCCATCACATACTGGGTAGAATAGGAGAAACCTATCGAACCAATGATGAAAATAGCCAGATAGAGATAGCTGAGAAGTCGTTCACGCAAAGCCAGATACAGCAGGTATACAAACATGATACCTAACACAACCAACAGGATGTAGGTGAAGTCAAATGGGATAATCCATTCGCAGAAGGCAAACGCTCCGCCAATGCCTGCTATTCCAAGTGCCATCATCCAGTAGATGGGGGATTTGAGTTTGGTGTAGACGTACATCATGCCGAGGGTGAAGAGATAGACTGCCGTTAGTACCAGGAATTGTCCCAGGCTTACTTCTGGCAAGTTGAGCAATGGAACGTTGGCAAAACGTATACCTACCACGAAATAGAAGATGGCAGCAACTCCACAAAACAGGATGCTTCCTGCCATTCCTTCGCGATAGAACATGAAGAAGAAACTGAAATAGACCAGTGCACTACCCGTTTCCTTCTGCATCACGATGAGGCCCATAGGTACTATTGTGATGAGTCCACATATTATTAAATCGCGCATGTGCGAGAGGTTCAGTTCAAATTGTCCTATTACTCGAGCCAGACATAGGGCCGTTCCGAATTTTGCAAACTCTGCGGGTTGAACACTAAACGAACCAATCTTTATCCATGACATGGAGCCCTTGATGTCATGAGCCAGGAAGGGTGTTACAAAGAGCAAGACCAAAAATGCGGCATAGATCAGATAGGCGAACGATTCGTATATTCGTTCGTCGATGGCCAACAGTAATCCTCCTAATCCCAGCGAGGTCAGGATCCATACAATCTGCATGCCCGAACGCGAAGAGAAGGAAAACAATTGTCCTGCCTGGTCAAAGTCGTAGCTGGCACCACATACGCTCATCCATCCCATGCCCATGAGGGCGATGTAGAGGATGATGGTAAACCAGTCCAGTGACCGAAGTATACCCTTTTGTTCTTTGTCTCTAATTGCATCCATTTCGTTTTTCTGTCTTCCCGTCTTTCAACTTTATCTTGAGTAGTTGCCGTACTTGATAACTTTATTTTCAAATTCCGCAGCTTTGGCCTCGCTGGCTTCACTCAGTTTCCCATTGATGAATTGCTCCATGATGAGCGCTCCAATCGGTACTCCGAAGTGTGCACCAAAACCTCCGTTCTCTACGTATACTGCCACAGCAATCTTTGGATTGTCCTTTGGTGCAAACCCCATGAAAGCAGAGTGGTCTTGTCCACGGTTCTGTGCGGTACCCGTCTTGCCACATACTTCATACATGGAGTTGTTAGCTGAACGACAGGTACCTCCTGTTACAGCGGCGCGCATGCCTTGTACCACATATTCGTAGTTTCTCTGACTAACCATGGTGTAGTGCCTCTTCGAGTAAGTACTGTCCAATGCTTCACCTTGCACCTCCTTTACTACATGTGGGGTGATGTAGTAGCCTCTGTTGGCAATGGTGGCACCCAAATTGGCAATCTGCAGAGGCGTAAGGCAAACCTCTCCCTGGCCGATGGCAATGGAGATGACTGTCACACCATTCCAACTACCTTTGTACGCCTTGTCATAGTAGTCGGCATTAGGAATCATGCCGCGGTTTTCGCCGGGTAAGTCAATGCCGAGAGGGTAGCCAAATCCCATACTTACCATGTAGTCCTTCCATCGTGTCATGGCATCTTGCACCGTTGGATATTTGGTGCGGTTGCTGAACATGTGGTATAATCCCCAGCAGAAGAAGCCGTTACATGAAGTTGCAATGGCGGGTATGAGTGGCAGAGGAGAACCATGACCGTGACAACCAACCGTCAATCTGCCAAAATGGAAACCATGACTACAGGGATAGGCCGTACCTGTGGGGGAAATGACACCCTCCTCCAGGAAGGTAAGTGCCTGGCTGGTCTTGAAAGTCGATCCTGGTGGATAGCGACCTGCAATGGCGCGGTTCAGCAAGGGTTTCATGGGGTCTTGCTGCAGAAGGTTATTGTTTTTGCCTCGTTGTCTGCCGACCATCAGATGTGGATCATAACTGGGTGACGACACCATGCAGAGCACCTCTCCTGTCGAGGGTTCGATGGCCACGATGCTGCCCAGTTTGTTTTTCATCAATCGTTCGCCTAGTTCCTGCAACTTGATGTCAATGCTCAGCGTCAGGTTCTTGCCAGGAACGGGTGCCTGGTCAAATTTGCCATCCTGGTATTTGCCTTTGATTCGACCTCGTGCATCACGTAGCAATATCTCTGTTCCCTTTTCTCCACGCAACTCCTTCTCGTAACTACGTTCCACTCCCAGTTTGCCGATGTAGTCGCCACTTTGGTAGTAGTTGTCAGCTTCGATGTCTGCAGGATTCACTTCTCCTACATCGCCCAGAATATGGGCAGCGGTGGTGCCAGTGTATTGGCGAATGCTTCGTCTTTGGATGTAAAACCCAGGGAATCGGAAGAGTTTCTCACGAAAACTGCAGAACTCTTCTGCCGAGAGTTGACTACGCAGGATCTGCTGGGTATATTTGCTGTATCCTGGATTCTTGCGTTTGTCTTTGATTTCCGCCATGCGGTTAGCAAACCATTCGGTGGTTGTACCCAGCGATTCGCAAAGTTCCAAGGTATCAAGATCCTTGATTTCGTTCTCTACCACCATGATGTCGTACGAGGGTTGGTTGTACACCAGCAACTCGCCGTTTCTGTCACGTATCGCTCCTCGGGCAGGGAACTGGATGCTCTTCAGAAAAGCGTTTGAATCTGCATTCTTCTGGTAGTCGTCGCTCAGTAACTGCAAGGTAAACAGGCGCAAAAGATACAATAGGATGACCAAGAAGGCCACCCCACCCAATACAAATTTTCTTTTCTCAAGTTTGTAGTCCTTATCTGCCATTTACGAATGGGTTAAGCCAGAGAACCATTGCGATGAAAGACTCCTTGTCAATTCTGCTTCTTTTTGCCGCGGAAGGTTTCCATTAGGGTGATGATGACCCATGAGGTGGCAAAACTTGTGATAGCTGAGATGCCAAGTGTTCCAAGGTTGAAAAACGAGAATGACTCCAGGCAGAAGTAGGCAAGATGATGCACCAGAAGCAGGATTGTGATATAGCGCAGGTGGTTCCAGACACCCATAGTATGGTAATCAGGCACCATATCCTCCAGCGAGTCCTTGGGTATGCACCTCTGTAGCAGGTAGGGTTGAACCAAGGCTGCCAGTGTAAGTGAGGCTGCAGAAATACCTGCCGTGTTGGCAAACATATCCATGACTGTTCCCATGATGAAAGCCCATACTAAGGTTGCAGTCTTATTCGCGTTTGCGGGGATATAAAGCAACAGTGCCACGTACACAAGAGGTGTGCCAAATCCATTGAAGTGGATGTGGTTGAAAAGCAAGATCTGCAGCACTCCCAGTGCTATGACTTGCATCAGTCTTGTGAATAAGCCCAAAATCATCGTTTACGGTGCTATTTTCAAGGTGTCAAGCTCTTCCTTACCAGCGTTCTTCAGAATAATGACGTCACGCAGTACAGAAAGATCGGTACTCAGTTTTACCTTCAGTTCATAACTCTGTCCATCTTTCGAGTTGCCGATACGTGCCACCTTTCCTACGAAGATGCCGGGAGGGAAGACGCTGCTGAATCCACTCGTCTCCACTTGGTCCCCTACATGGCAACTGGCATGGTGTGGGATGTCGCTCAGATAGGCTTCAAGAACGCTTCCACCTCTCCATGACAGCGAACCGAAATAATTAGTTCCGCGCAAGCGACAACTGATGTTCGACTTCGAATTCAGCATAGGCAGCACCAGTGAGTAGTGGTCGCTTACAGCATAAACAATACCCACAGGTCCCGTTCCACTTACCACGCCCATCTCTGGTTCAACGCCATCTTTGGCACCCTTGTCCAGGGTGATGATGTTGTCTTTGTCCTTCACGCTGTTGCTGATTACGTGGGCATGAACCTGCTCGAACTTAGACAGACGTTCGCTCATCAGTCGTTCTGTCAGTGTGCTGTCGTGGAGCAGGCTATCCAGTTCCTGGCGCATGCGTTCGTTGGAGAGTTGAAGGGAGAGGTTCTGCTTTGTCAGTATCTCGTTCATCTCTCGCAACTGGGCATAGCTGTGGTATTCCGCCTCTAAAGCCACCACTTTTCCTGTTACTGCATTGGCCTGTGTGACCCAGATGCTGTTGTGGTAACTATTGAAACGGAAAAGCATCACCACGCTTGCTGCCTCCAGTACGACGAAGGCAAACCAGTGGAGATGCGTTTTCAGCCAGGTGATGAAATCGGACATCCGCGTATGATTACATCAAGAAGGTAAACTCGTGGATGTTCTTCAGTGCGATGCCTGTACCCTTTGCTACGCTATGGAGGGGATCTTCAGCCACATGGAAGGGGATGTTGATCTTGTCCTGCAGACGCTTGTCCAGACCGCGGAGCAGTGCACCACCACCGGTCAGATAGATACCGTTGTGTACGATATCTGCATACAACTCTGGTGGAGTCTCTGCCAGTGCATCCAGCACGGCAGTCTCGATGCGCGCAATGGTCTTTTCCAGACAGTGAGCAATCTCCTGGTAGCATACGGGAACTGTCATGGGCAGCGAGGTGATGCGGTTTGGACCATGTACTACATAATCCTCTGGAGCATCCTCGCCCAAGTCGGTCAGGGCACTACCTACATGTATCTTGATACGCTCGGCCATACGCTCGCTCACCTTCATGTTGTGCTGGCGGCTCATGTAGTCCTGGATGTCTGCGGTCAACTCATCTCCGGCAATACGCAAACTCTTGTCTGCTACGATACCACCCAGTGAGATGACTGCAATCTCAGTGCTACCACCACCGATGTCGACAATCATATTACCTTCAGGTGCCAGGACATCCAGACCGATACCGATGGCAGCAGCCATAGGTTCGTAGATCAGGTAGACCTCACGCCCACCAGCGTGCTCGGCACTATCACGAACGGCACGCAACTCCACCTCGGTACTGCCACTGGGCACACCGATTACCATGCGCATGGAGGGAGAGAAAAGGCGTCTGCCGGTGTGGACCATCTTAATCATACCGCGCATCATCTGCTCGCAGGCATTGAAGTCGGCAATCACACCATCGCGAAGTGGGCGCACCGTACGGATGTCGGCATTTGTCTTCTCGTACATCATCTTTGCCTTGTCACCTACGGCAATCATCTTGTCTGTGCGGCGGTCAAGGGCCACTACGCTAGGTTCATCCACCAGAATCTTATTATCGCTGATAATAATGGTGTTGGCGGTACCCAGGTCCATGGCAATTTCTTTATTTAACGAAAACCAATGCATTCAAATTGAGAATTGAAAATTGAGAATTACTAATTTCTTCAGCCTAAACTTGTCTCGGTCCCCTTACTTTACGAACCAACCGTGGATAGCAGTGTCGTAGTGGCTGCTCACGCCGAAGGCGCGGGTTGCAAACCACTTGCGGTCCTCGATCTCACTCTGAGCACCATTCTTCTGGAGCAACTCCATCAAGGGCTGGTACTCATCCTTAGAAGGCACGATGATCACGTCGCGGAAATTCTTGGCAGCAGCACGGATCAAGCTGATACCGCCGATGTCTATCTTCTCGATGATGTCTGCCTCGCTTGCACCGCTTGCTACGGTCTGCTCAAAAGGATAGAGGTCTACGATCACGAGGTCGATCTCGGGAATCTCATACTGAGCCATCTGCTCCTGGTCACCCTGCAGTTCGCGACGACCCAGGATGCCTCCGAACACCTTGGGATGAAGGGTCTTTACACGACCACCCAGGATGCTAGGATAGCTTGTTACGTCCTCAACCTTCTGGCAGGGAATGCCCAGACTCTCAATGAAAGACTGAGTGCCACCGGTTGACAGCAATTCTACACCCTCAGCGTTCAGCTTGCGAAGGATCTCATCCAGACCATCCTTGTGGAACACGCTGACTAGCGCTCTCTTTATTTTTCTTGTTTCAGCCATAATATTTTGCATTTATTTGTTTGAATACAACCTTAATCAGATGCACCTCTGTGAAGGGTGCGTGTTTGAGGGTGCAAAAATACACAAAAAACGCGAATGTATGCAATTTTCAACTTTATTATTTTATAAATAAGGTGAAAAATTGATTTAGCGCAAATTTCTTGTGGTATTTAGTGACGGAAAACAGGCTCCGCCTTGTGGCGAAGCCTGCTAAACGTATTTCTTGGTCTAGGTGTTTCTAGGATTTCCTAGGATTCCTAGGTCTTTCTAGGACTTTCTAGGTTATCACAGGACTTTCTAGACCTTCCTAGTTATCCAGGGTTTCCCTACTCTGCTTCCTGGCACAGGACATTCTTGAATTCCCAGGTTGCAGCAGCCTTTTCGTTACTGATATAGCGGAATGCTACGACAACGTTGGTCTGACCTGCGTATTTCGAGAGGTCGAGCTTGCAAGAGGTATAGTCCCAGCTGGTACCGTCGGGCCATGCTGTTGCGGTGCTGCCGTCAGCTGCATTTACCACCTGGTTGGTCACATCCTCCCAGGTAGCACTGGCCTGATTTCCACGTCCAGCATAGTTTGTGCTGACATAGATCTGCAGGAAGTCGTTGATAGGCGTGCCTGCATACTTCTGAGCCTGGTCGAAGGTAAAGACGGGCTTCTTAGCCTTCTTCAGATTCATGCTGGGAGAGATCATCCAACCGTCAGCAGGATTGTTGGTGCTGTTCTTGTATGCACTTGCCTTGATACCATAGCTGGTGGTGGCACTCCATACGTAGGTCAGGTCACCCAGCGAACCTACATACTCTGCGCTCCATCCATAGGTGCTGTAGATTACCTCTGCATCTGTGCTGGCAATGTCGGTCAGTGTCTGGCTCAGGTATGCGCCGTTCACGTTCCACTCCAGCTTGCCTGTTTCCTCGTTCTCCTCCAGGGTGAAGGTTACGTCGGCATTCTCGTTGTAGGTCACCTGTATGGTGTCGTTCACCGTGCCGCTCTTGTATAGGTCTATGCCCAGCATGACGTCAGTCTTCTCGCTGTACGAACCTGCGCTCTTATACTGGGTACTGAACCACATAACCTTCTGGTTTCCATTGTTCTGTATGGCGTATGTGCCATCGGTGTTCTTGGTGATGCTCCACTGAGCGAAACTGATGTCGTCCAGGTCACCTAGATCCTCGCAGAACTGCATGCTGGCATGTGTCTCGTCCAGATAGGCATATACATCAGCCTGATTCTGTAACATCCATTCGTTGGCCTTTCCGCTGATATTCCAAAGTGAAGCAGAGCTTACCTCGTCGGTAGCGATAGCAGTGGGGTTCAGACGGGTGATGGCAGTGGGGTAGAGGTAGCCGTATTCGCCGTCTCCCTTGCTGCTGGTCAGCACGGAGTCGGTTCCTGTGGGAACAATCAGATACTGTCCCTTGGTGATGGTGCTGGCCGTCACCTTGGTGTAGCCGTTACCCTTGATGATGCTATCCTTGGTCAGTTCCTGGGTGTAGTGCAGGGTGACCGTGGTTCCAGCAGTTGCTGCATAGTACTTGCTGCCCATCAGGCTGGGAAGAATGGCAGGCAGATACTCTGCGGCACCAATATTGGCAGTCAGTGCCTTCTTGGTAGCCACGCTCGCCAGTTCCTCGCTGAGACCCTGAGCCTCAGCCTGTGCCATGTTATTGGTATTGGTGGCAATGCTGGCATAGTCGCTGGCAGCCAGTGTATATTCGTAGGCATTAACCTCGGTGGGCTGCCACAAATCCTCGGCTTTGCCGAAATTGTGCTCGGTGAAATCCTCACAGCCTACAAGCATAGAGGCAGCAGCGAGCGACAGAAATAAATATTTTGTTTTCATATCTGATGAATTCGTCTAGGGGGATTAGAAGTTGAGTTTGAGCTTGAGGCTGTATGTGCGGCCAAACTGATAGTATACATATACATTCTCAGCACTGGCAGCGGTGCTGCTGGTTGAACTGTTGTAGGCCTTGCTGATGTACTTGTAGTCCAGCAGGTTGGTGATATTACCGCTCAGTACGGCATTTACATCCTTGCCAATCTTGAAGCGATAGCTGGCGTGCATGTCCACCTGACTTGCACAGGGCACCTTCCAGGGGTCAGCAGGACGTGTGGTGGTCCACTCGCCAGTAGTAGCGTTCTTCTTGACGGTGATGTTGCTGCCCGAGAGACTGTAGTAGCTGTAGTTGCGGCCATAGTAGGTCCAGCTGCCACCGATCTTGAAGTCCTTTGCAGGCTTGAAGTCCAGACCAAGACTTGCTGTGGTCTGTGCCGAACCACCTACGCGGATACCGTCCAGGTCTACACGACCCTGAGCGTGGTCTGCCGAGAAGGCTTCAACGATATTGCCGTCAGCATCCACAGCTTGGCTCTTCTCGTTGTAGACATAGCCTTCGCCAATGCCGTCCCACTGCCAGTCACCCAGTGACAGCATACCCTTGATGTCAACCCATTCTGCGGGGGTCAGCTTGCCTTCCAGCTCGATACCCATGTGCTGTGCACCTACGCCGGTCATATTCATGTAGCCTGTCTCCTGATTGTTCAGGGTCAGGTACTTGGTCATGGTCTTGTCCATCCACTTGGTGAAGTATCCGTTCAGCTTCACCTGTGCCCAGCTGCAACGCCATCCGTAACCCAACTCGAAGCTCAGTACCTTCTCGTTCTTGGCATCCTCGTTCAGGTAGTTGCTGGTGGTGCTGTTCATGAACGCACCGTTGAACTTGGGTGCACGGCTGATGTAGCCTGCGTTCACGAAGACGTTGTGGTAGTCGTTGATGTTATAGTTGGCGCCAGCCTTGATGTTGCCACCCAGGTAGTTGCCGACATCGCTCTTCTCGTGCTCCTTGTCATAGTAGAAACGGTCGCGCTTCCAGTATGAGGTGTTGTTGATCGCGCCATTGATGTAAGCACTCAGGGCATTCTTGGTGTACTCAGCCTGGCCAAACACGCCTTCCTGAACTACGAAGCCCGAGTAGTCGCGATAGGCGATATCGCCCACGCCCAGTTTCTCATACTTCCAGTTGGGATCCAGCGCAGCCTTGTTGTTGTTTTTGTTCACGTTGCCACGGTCGGTGTCATCCATGAAGTACTTGCCACCGAAGAGGTCGGTGATCTTGGTCTTGTGGTCACCCTTATAGTAGCGGAAGTCCAGACCGCCGTACACATCCCAGTTCTCGTTGATCTGGTTCTTGTAGGTCGAGAGCAGACCTGTCCAGAGGTGGTCGTTGATGCTGCGGCACATAGCCAGGTACGAACCCTCCTCGCTGGCAGCGTTCTTCTGGTAGATAGCGTCATAGTCGAAGTAACGACCGTCTGCCGTGCGGTTTTCGGTCTTTACATAGCCGTTCGATGCGCCGTACATGTCGCTGTACGAACCTGCTCCGTGAGCCTCTGCTGTACCACCACTACCACGTCCGATACTCATGTAGAGGGCTGTTGACAGAGAACTCTTGTCGTTGATTGTCCAATCGTGGTTCAGTGAGAGCTGAGGTTTGTGGTACTTGTTGACCATGTCATTGTATTCCTGACCGTTCAGATATCCGTAGGTGGGGTTGAAGCGGTAGCCGTTGTCACCATACTGCTGCTTGATGCGTGCCCACTCACTGATGGTCAGAGGACCGTAGTTGGCCGAACCGTTACGCTGTCCGTGCTCCTGGATAGTACCGAAACCGGTGAAGCTCAGTACGTGCTGGTCGTTGAGTTTCTTCGCGATGCTGCCAAACCAGGTATAGCCACTGTAGTTTGTGCCCAGCACATAACCGTCACCCCAGTTCTTGCTGCCCAGCAGGGTCATACCCCAGCCGCTCTTTGTCATGCCGCTGCTTACGGTGAAGGTCACCTTGTTCATGCCGTCTGAGCCCATCTG
>DCIS01000075.1:13515-17630 GCA_002317475.1 Prevotellaceae bacterium UBA1720
CCACCTACAGAGGGGGCACTTACCTTCGAGGCACCCAGTCCGCGCTGGGTCTGCACGATACGAGCCACCTCGCTGATACCTGCCCAGTTACTCCAGTAAACAGTACCGTTCTCCATGTCGTTCATGGGTACACCGTTCACCATCGTTGCCACGTTGGTGTTGTCAAAACCGCGCATGTAGATTTCTGAGTCACCCCAACCGCCACCTTGCTTGTTGGCGTGTACACCGGGAGTCTCCTTCAGGGCCTCTACGAACTCCTGTCCGCCCAGTTTCTCCTCTATCTCCTCGGCGGTGATATTGCTCACTGCCACAGGGGTCTTGCGGTCAAATGCCATGGTACCTGTCACGGTCACACCCTGCAGGTTGACGTCATTAGGCATCATGACGATAGAACCGGCATTACCATTCTTGTCGAAGGTTGCCAGCTGGGTTTTGAAGCCCATGAAGATAGCCTCCACCTGACGGCGTTTGTTGGGGTTCTTTAGTGTAAATTCACCATTGGCATTCGTTACCGTTGCCTGCTTGTCTCCTTGGAGTCTGACCTGAGCTCCAATCAGTGGTTCGCCGGTCTCGCCGTCTACCACTGTGCCCTTCACAACACTCTGTGCCGAAGCCAGGGAACTCACTCCCAGGGCTACTGCCATTGCAAAGGCGCGTAAAGTTTTCTTAGTCTGCATGTTTATTGATATGTATTTGTTCAAATGATCTGAATGGTGATGTCGCAATTCTGATGCAAAGATACAACAAAAAATTGAGATTACCTTATTTATTTAGACAAAAATACACGTCAACCAGAACGTTTTCGTTAAGCTTAGTTTGTTCTTTTTGGTGAATATTGCATAAAAATGTTAGCAAAATGCTTTAAATTTGAAAATAATGATTAACTTTGCATCGAATTTTAGACAAATAGTAAACTAAAAGCATAAATTTTTATGGACAAGATTAAGGTAGCTATCGTGGGCTATGGCAACATTGGCCGCTACACCCTGCAGGCTTTGCAGGCTGCCCCCGATATGGAGATTGCTGGTGTGGTACGTCGCAATGGCGCAGAGAACCGTCCCGCAGAATTGGCAGACTATGCCGTGGTAAAGGATATCAAGGAGCTGGGTAAGGTGGATGTTGCCATCCTCGCTACTCCCACCCGCAGCGTCGAGAAGTATGCGCTTGAGATGCTGGCTATGGGCATCAACACCGTTGACAGCTTCGATATTCACGGACAGATCGTCGACCTTCGTCGCAGCCTTGACGCAGCAGCCAAGAAGGCAGGTGCCGTAAGCATCATCTCTGCTGGTTGGGATCCCGGAAGCGACTCCGTGGTTCGCACCCTCATGGAGAGCCTTGCCCCCAAGGGTATCAGCTACACCAACTTCGGTCCTGGTCGTTCGATGGGTCACAGCGTTTGCGTGCGTTCCAAGGAAGGTGTGAAGGATGCGTTGAGCATGACCATCCCCGTTGGTGAGGGTATCCATCGCCGTATGGTGTATGTTGAGCTGGAGGAAGGTGCTGACCTGCAGAAGGTTACTGCCGACATCAAGGCTGACCCCTATTTTGCTTCCGACGAGACTCACGTCTTCCAGGTAGAGAGTGTAGATGCCCTCAATGATGTTGGTCATGGTGTAAACCTCGTTCGCAAGGGCGTAAGTGGCCAGACCCACAACCAGCTCTTCGAGTTCAATATGAAGATCAACAATCCCGCCCTCACCGCACAGGTTCTCGTCAACGTGGCTCGTGCCAGCATGAAGCAGCAGCCCGGTGCCTACACCATGATCGAGATTCCCGTCATCGACTACCTCCCCGGTAATCGCGAGGACATCATCCGTCATCTGGTATAAACGAGGAGGCGTGCAGAAACCGTAGTTTATACGTACAAACACCGTACAAACACCGTATAAACACCGTACATCTACGTAGGCTATACGTAGTCTGTACGGTGTTTGTACGTATGAAGAAGTGCTTGAAGGGTAAGTTTTTGGAGTAGGTGATTTTGTTCTGCATAAAGGAAATTTACTTTTGTATTTCATACAGAACAAAGATACAACATCTTCAGGTCGTATTGTCGTTTTATGGTGCTTTAAGGTGCAATATGGCAATTTAATTTCGCATTAATTTCTCGCGTATGCGCGTTATCGGGTAGTCGACATTTCTTCTTTCTTTCTTTATCTTCTTTTTAATAGGGGTTTGGGGGAAACTTTTTCTTCGTTTTCTTTTTCTTCTTCAAAAAATAACTACATTTTCTTTATAAAAGAAAAAAGACTGACATTAGGCAATGGGCTCAACGTCAGTCTTGGGTTTTCATACTTCTCATATTCACCCTAACTGCTTGAGCCACATCCCGAAGAAGCGGTCGTATACAATGTACCCTTGATCAGTCTTATAGATGTATTCCTCGTCCGACAAGAACTGAATGGCACGCTGTACGCTGCTTGAGGTCTTGAGGTTGTGCGTGCGTATGAACAGGCTCGAGTTAGGTTCACGTACAATGCCCTCGATGGCAATGGCCTTTAGCAGACGGGCCTGATTGATAGTAAGCAAGTGATATAGACGTTTGTAATCTTCTTCCTCTGATTGGATAATCTGCTGTATGGATCTCTGGCATATCTCCTGTGTGATGTCACATTTCTCCAGTCGGTACAATCGGTTCATGATGGCCTGAATGTACCATGTCACACCATCTACCATAGAGTATACGGAATGGAACACTTCTGGTGTGATGGTGAGGTTCTTGGCTTGCAGCTTGTTTGCACAGAATCTATAGTACACATCTTCGTTCAGAACGTTTAAGTGTATTTTCTCGGTACTGCGATAGAAAGGATGTTTGGGCGAATTAAACATCTCAGACATCATGTGTAATTTACTGCCAGAGAATATGAAATGTGCATTATGCGTTTTCTGGACGTAGGTACGCAGTAGGGCTTCGATGTTCTTTTCAGGATAATCTAGTACCTGCTGAAACTCGTCAATGGCAATGTAACACTGCTTTCCCGACTGCTCGATGTATGTGAAGATGTCCTCCAGCGTGCTCTCGCTATACTGTGGTTGGAATCCCAATCCGAACTGTGGCATGCCAGTGGCCAAATCTGTTGACATCGTTATCTGACTGCTACGGAAAATCCTGGTAAGAAGTCCCTCGGCTCGCTGCAGTGGGGTGTCCAGTTTCCCAATAACACTCTTGCCGAATGCCTGTACAAAGTCATACATGGTATTCGTAGCATAGATATCTATATAAAAGCAAGCCACTGTAGTATCATTCTCCTGAAGATAATGAAATGCGTTGCGAATAAGTCCCGTTTTGCCATAGCGTCGGGGACTCATCAGCGTAAGATTGCATCCATTCTGGAGTGATGAAATGATCTCTTTTGTTTCCTGCTCTCTATCACAAAAATATGCAGGACCCTCGTACCCATATATCAGAAAAGGATTCTTCATAATGCTATATTCTTTAATGGATTACACTTAAAACGCATTTTGCGTTACGCATTTTGCGTTATCAACTGCAAAAGTATTATTTTTTTCGGATTCAGACAACACTTGTAGGGTGAATTATACGAAAATAGTTGTTTTTTTGCGATTCTACCACGCCTTTTTTTTGTTTTTGTTCGTTTTCTTCTTTTACTTTTTCTTCTTTTCATAAAGGGGGAGTGGGGGAATTTCTTTTCTTCGTTTTTTTCTTCTTCACTTTTTGCAAAATACACAATTTTTATGTACTTTTGCACCCCATGACAGACGTGTTGGATGAATCAGGCCCAATAACTTACTCTAGAGGAGTGGAATCCTTGCTCGAAGTGCCGATAAGTACTTCGGGTTCAACCTGTACCTGCTATCGTGTGGAGCGTGACGGGAAAGTCGTATTCAAAAAACAACTAAAGCAGGAATTGCGGGGTACGTCTTTTTATCATGATTTATTCCGGAAAGAGTACGAGGTAGGTGCTTCTGTCGATTGCCCTTATGTGGTTCGTTATCTGGATTTTGTGGATGACGAGGTTGGGTGTTTCGTACTCACAGAGTTTGTCAATGGAGATACGCTGGAGGAGAGGCTAGCCCTTGACCCTCAATATTTCCGTAACGAGGCTAACCTGCGTAAGTTCTTGCGTCAGTTGCTACTAGGACTGGAATAT
>DCIS01000075.1:17722-21387 GCA_002317475.1 Prevotellaceae bacterium UBA1720
GATGTGGGTTATTGCTACGCAGATTCTCACCAGTCACTCTTGGGTTTCAATGCACAATTCGCTGCTCCCGAACAGCTGGATGGATCAGGTGATGTGGATGCACGTTCTGACATCTATGCTGTAGGGAAACTAATAAAGTATATAGATGGTTCGCTGCAACATGTAGATACTGAGAAAGTTACAACACCCCCACCTATTTTGAGAGGTGGCCGTGGGGTTGCACAGATCTCAGAACGTTGCTGCCGAGACAACAAGTCAGATCGTTACCAGAGTGCCGCTGAGGTACTTCGTGTTCTCGATGCCCCATCCCACAAGAGGCTAAAGTGGCTGATAGCATGCCTGCTTCTTGTTGTTGGTATTGTGGGTGTCTGTCTCTCTCCGGCCTATCGTCATTTGCATCGATGGGCATTTGGCTACGACTTCAGGTATTGTGGTGTCTGTTATCGTGTTCTTTCCGAGGAGCAGAAAACATGTGAGGCGGTTGATTATCATGAGAATAGTAATAAGTTGCGTAATAATACAGACGTTACGATTGAAAGCATTGTGCGGAATGGTGATGAACGCTATACGGTGGTTTCAATTGGAGACTCGGCCTTTGTCAACAAACACATGTTGCGTTCGCTCTCCATACCTTCAACAGTTCGTCATATTGGTTCGTCGGCTTTTCGTAACTGTGTCAATATTACGGCATTATCCATACCGGATAACGTGGAGGAAATCGAACCTAATGCATTCTGTCAACTTAAGAGTCTGGCATCTGTGCGTTATCCCAGTTCGGCCAGGGTTGTTCCCTATTTCTGTTTTCATCAATCGGCCTTGCGTGAAATAGACCTTCCCGAAGGTGTCACGGTCATCAATCAGGATGCATTCGTTGATTGTGACAGTTTGCGCCACGTTAATCTTCCTTCCACCCTTGTGGAGATAGGGCGTGGCGTATTTTTCGAGTGTGACAATCTTGAGCAGATTACTATTCCTGCCAGTGTCAAATCCATTGGCGAATATTGCTTTATGTGTTGCCCACACCTCAAGCGTGTGTACAACCTTTCCCCTGTTCCCCAGCGTGTGGTTGAACTTTTTGACGAAAATACTGACATTCAAGTCTTTGTGCCTGACGAAGCGCTTGAGCTTTATCGCAGCACTACCTATTGGAAGGACCTAAATACACTTCCTATTTCTGATTATAAAATGTAAGAAAATACTACTTTGATTTCTTGCTATTCAACGTGGAATTGTATGCCGTGCTTGTTGCCACATACATAGTTGATGGGTTCGCTGTTTTCCGTCATCACTACGCAGTTCAGTACTAAGGGCACATTGGCCACAAATAAGCTGCAATGAAATGTTGCTCCAATATGCAATTTGCTGTTGGCAGACTCTACCACGGTGAAGAGGTCTACGCCTTCGTACCGAGCAATAATTCTACGGTCAGGCCGCCATGTAATTACTATATTGTCGCCGCGTCGCAAGCTGCTGACATTCAGCTGGGTATCTACAATCAGTCCGCTCTCGTTGTCTGCTCCAGTACTGGCAGATCTGTTAAATTGTTCCCAGCTACCATAACCTATTGATTTTGCCAACAACGACAAGGTTGCCTCTGAGGCACTTCCACGGTCAATGTATCCCCAGAATCGTTTCAGTGTGAAACTGCTCAGATTCTCATGTGTACGCTCATAGATAATGCCGCTCAGGAAGTCAAAATCCTTGGGCGTCTTCATCTCTCTGCCAGCGGATTTCTCCACCATCTGCCGCAGTAGTGCCTGCAACTCTGTCTGCTGTTCTGTTTCCATGACTGCTTTTTTTCTGGTGCAAATTTAGTGCTTTTCCCCGAGAAAGCAAGCATCTATTTTGCCACGAATAGTAAATAGCACCAAAATAGCACCAATTTTATATATGTAAGAATCATTAATAATGTGTAATTTTGCAATTAAAAATAAAAAAAAATTTTTACACACCGGATTTACCGAATATACTAACAACCAAATAAAACCAAAAAAGATGAGAAGAATCTACCAATTATTTATGGTTCTATGTGCATCGATGTTGAGTGTCAGCATGTATGCAGGTACAGCCAAGGTGTCTATCGAGTACAATGGGGACGAACCCAAAAAGTTTATTCCCTTGATTACTAGTGCAGATCAGTTCTACAGTAATGAGTATGGTGACATAGGTGAAGGCCAAAATCTTGGAGCCTTGATTGACAATGATGATGCTACCATTTGGCATTCCGATTATCGTAGCGAGACGGTGTCGTCTCATTCTGATCCAGACCACCACTGGTTGCCTGTGCATTTCAATAGCCCTGTAAAAGGTGAGTTGACAGTGGGTATGATTCGTCGTCTTGACAGTGAAAATAATCATCCGACCAAGATGCTGGTTGAGGGAAGCAACGATGGTGCAAACTGGACCAGCATAACCACTCTGTCGTTTGCCTACAGTGGCCAGGGTACTCAGACTCAAAGCGAGTCATTCCGCATCTCGGGTGCGGGGTATACATACTTGCGTTTTGCTGCCATTCAGGTCAATACGGTTTCTGAAAATGACCCTGTAAAGTTTTGGCATGCAGCGGAATTCCAGATTTTCTCAACTCGCTATGAAATCACTATTGGTGGTGAAAACGAGAAGACTCAGCAACTGAGCATCCGTTGGGAACGTGCAGATGGTTATGACTTAGCCACTCCAGTATGGTTGACTATGAGTCCTTATGGAGATATCTATACATTGGGGGGGGATGTTGTGACTCCTTCTGTTTATGCTAAATGGAATGTAGAGAAGACTGGCCTGACGTGGAATGGTTCCGAAGCTGGTACTAATGCCGGTACTACTGCAACTTATCCTTTTGTACGACTCCGTAATGCTGCCACAGGTCTGTATTTGAAGGGTGCCAGTTCTGCTGGTGTCGCCAAAGGGGATTTCGGATGCAGAAAGGATTGGGAATATGAGACTTGTTCTACCCACAATGCAGACGAGGCATTGTTGGTGGCCATTGTTCCCTCTGAAGAATTTGCAGATGCGGGATATCCTTCTGGTACGTATGTCTTGATGACCAACACTAAAGTCAATGGGTTTGCAGGTAGTATTGGCGCGTTTAATATAAATGAAACAAGGGTACCAGTAATCACTGGCAGAAAATACAACGACCAAAATCAAGACTACAGTTGTAATGCTGTAGTTTTGGAGAGCAAATACGTTGAAGTTGCTGAGGATTTGGCATCGATTTACAATACATTCAAGTCTGGTGAGAATATAACGGGACCCATTATCACGATTGCGCCTGATGGCAGCAAAACAGTATATGACGGTGCGGAAGCTACCATTAGTTCATCCGTATCAAGTGCTTATGCTGACAAACCAATAGGAAATAAAAGTCGCTACCTTTACAATGTTGAGACTGGTACTTTCTTGTATAAGGGTAATGAGTGGGGCACACGTACCACTGCTTCTTTACAAAACGGTTTGCTGGTGTCATTAGTAGAAGACGGTGATACCTATCGTCTAATGAATAAGAATGATGACGGTTTTGCACTTGATTGTGATGAAAGCAAAGGTTCCTGGGTTGATGGCCAAGGACGTACGGGTGACGGAAAATGGACTTTTACCGCACTTGATGGTAATACCTATAACATTATGAATACCGTTGCCGGTGACCTGAAATGGGGTGTAAAGAA
>DCIS01000075.1:21611-23783 GCA_002317475.1 Prevotellaceae bacterium UBA1720
GTAATCAAGTCGGAGAAGGCGGTAGGTTGCCAATTGAATTGAACTTCTCAACAGAATGGCAGACAATTAGCAAGACATTTACCGTTACCAGTAATATGGTGAAAAATGGTGAAATGAAGTGTATTGCTATTCCTATAGCCCAGATTTTTGGCGGTGAAATATCTGTAAGTATTAGAAACCTTACAATCCTATCAAAGTACTTTGATATGGCTGCTTATCCCTCAGGTTCTGCTCTCGGTCAGTATAAGGATAGTGCAGTACAGGCATTCACCTCTGCCTTGAACAATGCCGATATGATCGAAGATATTACTTCACTGGATGGCGATCGCTCGGATGCTGCTTCTTGGAAGCACATCGTTGAATTGCATGACGCATATACAGCATTGCTGCAAGCAAAAAATAAGCCTGTCTTGAATGGTTACTACCGCATTGTAAACACCAATAAGAATTGGGGTGTAGAAAAGGCTATGTGCTGGAAGAAGAGTGATTACGGACAGCCCATATTGTGGTGGAATACTCTGAATAACAAAGATTTGTCACAGATCTGGAAGATAGAGTACAATGAATCAACTGGCAAGTATCTGGTGACGAACTTAGATTCTTACTACAGGTGGGATAGCCGCTGGAACTATATAGGTGATTGGAATGAATATGTCTGGGTTTCAGAAGATCGTGATGGTGAGATTGACATTGAGTATGTTGGCGAGGTAGATGCGGAGGCAGCATTCAAACTCAAGACCTTTGGACAGTTCTATAATCAGAACCAAGGTAACGCCTTTGGAATGTATTGGTGGTGGGATGGAGGTCCAAACAAGTATGACGTTGCAGAGTATAGTATTACCATACTAAATGGTGACTCGGAATGGTACATCCGTGAGGTTGAAGATTTGAATATTGAGGAAAACTACACCTTGGCAGATGGTACTATCTACACCAATGATGCCGCTATCTTCGCAAAGGAATTCCACTACACACGTAACTTGAAGAATACTCAGCTTCAGGCCATGTATGTTCCTGTGTCTCTCCCCTTGGAGACCTTCACCGACCAGGGCGTACGTGTTTATTATCTGAATGACAACCATGCTTACTTTGATGAGAATGGTGCCCTGGAGAGCATGACTATGGAGGTTGTGCCCATCAGTTCAGGTACGCTTATTGCCAATACCCCATACGTTATCCGTGCCACCCAGACAGGTCAGAAGGATTTCGTGGCAAAAGACGTTGTTGTTTATCCAGCAGAGACAAAATCGGTTGACTGCTCAAGCACATCTTATCTCTTCACTTTCACTGGTACTAACGATAAGATTGCCTCATCAGTACTGCGTAGTAATGGCTACTACTTCTTCTCTGGTGGCGGTTTGAAGCAGATTGGTTCAAGTACAGCTTCTCTGGGTGCACAGCGTTGGTATTTGGACATTACATCTCGAGGAACTCAGTATTCCCCCAAGCCTACAGAAGTTAAGGTCGTTGTCTTTGGCGAAGAGGATATTTGGGGAGAAGAGACTGGCATTGATTTCGTAGAGGAAGTTGTAGGGAACGATGATATGTATGATCTCTCAGGTCGCAGAATTACAAGTCCTATTCAGCGTGGTCTCTACATACAGAACGGACGCAAGTTTATTAAATAATAATATAATAATGTTATGAAGAAAGAAATGTACATGGTACCTGAATTGGAGGTACTCGAGGTAGAAATTCAGCAGGTCATTGCAAATTCAGACGGAAACCAGGAGGTTGAAATCGGTGGTGAAGGTGATCCCGATGCAAAAGAGGAAATCTGGGGAATGGGTCCTCTGGAATGGTAAGTATTTGGCTGTATTCTATTAACCTCAAAAGCCCTGGCTGTTGAGCCGGGGCTTTTGTGTAGTCCAGCCAGCTTGTACATAATTAAGCGGACACTAACATCGCTTACGTGATTATTTGATATTTGCTGCAAATTTGCACAAAATATCGAATGTAATCCAGTTTTATCTGAAATATACTGCAGATTTGCACAAAATATCAGATATAATTTTTGTGCTTAATACTTAACCTTTCGTACCTTGGCGCTACCATCGCTCATGATAACCTTCTCGATGCAGATGCCCTGAGGACGGGAGATCTTCTGACCTTGTAGGTTGAAGTACTGACGAGAGACGATGTGGGCGTCAACCAGCGTGATGGTGGTTGGTT
>DCIS01000075.1:23918-43442 GCA_002317475.1 Prevotellaceae bacterium UBA1720
TGCTTCAGGTACTCCAGGCAGTCTGTCCAACTACCATCCTCGGACTGGATAGTGACGACAGCGCCGTCGGCATTGTCCAGTTTGAAGGGGGCGTGGAGCTGGGTGATGGGATCCTGCTTGTCACACCAGATGACGAGGGTGCCGTGAGGAGCAATGATGGTGGAAGGGGTCGCGTTGTGCAACGCGTCGCTCAACGCATCGTCGGTAGTGGGGGAGAGGGCTGTGACCTGCCACTTCTGGGGATTGCCTATGTCGTCACTGAGATACATGCCGGTGATGTCAATCTCCTCGCTGGTAGTGTTGTAGAGCTCTATCCAGTCGTTGCGTTTGCCATAGTCGTTGATATGGATGTCGTTGCCGGCTGATACCTCGTTGATGCGGATAGGGGTAACTTCTTGCATGGCAAGGACTTGAGGATCCGTGATGGGGGTGAATTCTGCTACGACGCTATAGGAACCACGCTTCACCACGTCGGGTAGATTGAAGGAACAACTGTCCACGGTGTGTTCGAGTTCACTGTCGTCGTAGAATAGGCATTGCAACTGGCCGTCAAAGTAGATGTCGCTGCTGGAGAGCGAGTTGTTGTGCACCTCTACGGCCAGGACGTTCCACCCCTGATGGAGGTCAGCAGAGGGGAGGGTGAAGATACCCTCGTCGGCTGTATTGCCTGTGTAGTCGGAGCAGGTGAAGCTGTATTTGGCACCGGCACTGACACGAAAACCGTCAATATCTTTGCCGTTAAGATAGAGGCGGAGTCCGTCGTCTATGCGGTAGTGGAACTGGTAGACAGCCTCTGGAGAGGGGGTCTCTTCGACGTAGAAGCGTTTGCGGAAATAGTAGGTTGTACGCTTCTTGCTGGAGTCGCCTCCGTAGTCCAGACGGGTGGAGATTGATGAATCGAAATTGCTGCCCGAATTGGCGTATCCCAAAGGTGCAGAACCTTTTGGCCAATCTCCGTTGTAATCCAATGCTTTCCAGTCTACGCCATCCAGCGATCCTTGGTCGTAATATTCCCACTGCGAGCTGAAAGGGACAATGGTTTCAGACTGGACAGGTGCCAGGCTTGATGTCGTGATGTGCCATCCTGAGAGGGTATATCCAGCAGGAGACAAAGCAGTGAGTCTCAACGAGTTCGAAATGGGGTAGAGGTAACCCTCGAACTCTCCCGTTGGGATGATCTGTTCGTTGACTATCAAACGAGCCTCGGGAAGGTTGGAGGATATGGAGAGGGCGTATGGATCGGGCAGGGAGAAGGTGCTCTGAAGGTTGGTCATGCGGGTACCATTGTGTATCCTCTTGATGGTGCTGGCCATGTTCTTGTTGGTGCTGTTGCCCTCAAACGACAGGGCTTCCTGGCGCTCGTTGTAGAGTTCGTCGATGATAGCAGCGCAGCGCTCTGGGGCAAAGAGACTGCCGTCCACCAGGCAATAGGCATCCACAAACTTGCGACGAACAGGAGGGTAGGCCATGAGATAACGGAAGAGGTCGTCCATGTTCGAGCCATAGCTGTTCTTCATCATATTGCCAATCATGTTATCGTTGCTCATGGCCGAATCCATATCAAAGAGCACGAGGCGGAACTTGCCATTGTCGCTAACTGAACGGTAGCCTTTCATGTTGTTGGCATTGTTCATCCAGTCTGATGGCCCCATGTAGATACAGTAGGCCATGTAGTTGATAAACTCTTCGATATCAAGCCGTTCGCTGACTTGCCGGTATGTCTCCTCACTTTGATCGGAGGAGAGCTGTTTGGTCAGTGCTACCATCTCCTTCCAAGCCGTGTCCGTTCCAACCATCTGTTTGTAGCCGCCACTGAGTTCAAACTGATCCATGTCATCGGTGTCAATGCCCCAGTTGCTGTAGCCGTAGTGCCGGTTGTTGCTCTCGCGGATATTGAACATGCCAAGATACTGGCCGTTGAAGAAAATATGTGCAGGCTGGCAATCCTGAGCATCGAGGTTAAAGTTGGAACGTAGGGCAATCTGGCTGAGGGAAGGGTCGATGATGCGTGCGTAGGTGTCATTGCCACCATTGCGCACTTGCCAGACCTTGTACTTGTTGAAGGGTTTGAGGGGAAATACGGGATAGTCGATGCTGTTGACGCCTTCGTACTCCTTGTCGCACTTCAGGCGAAAACTGGACTTCGCGTCCCAGTATTTTCCATCGGTCTCACCTTCGCCATAACCACGGCTCCAGCCACCACAGATCTCCATGTCCAGTTCCTGGTTGACATAAGTCACAAAGGAGGTCTCGCCCTCACTGTTGGTCTCTGGCACCATGTATTCCATGTTCACGGGGCGCTCCCAGTCCATGTTCCAGTTACGAGGCGCATTCACGCCACGTCCGCTGATACCATTGGTGCCAACGCAGTAGATACCAATCGTATTATCGTAAAGATTATTCTTGTCCGTAACAACGGAAATAATGGGTAGGTAGTACTCGTGGTTCTTGAAGATGAAGGAGCGTGTGACTACAGGGCTGGGAAGATAGCCGTCCCGGAAAAGGGCAAAGCGGTAAATCTTGGTGCTGTTGGCATTGAAAGAGGCAGAAGAGGTAGTGATCTGCGAACCGTTGGTGAGGGTGGGTGTGCTGCCGTTGGTGGTGTAGATCAGTTTGGTGCCAGTGGGTATACTAACCTTGAAAGATACTCGTTCCCCTTCATTATACACACCTCCTTCAACGGGAATGACGGGGGCGTCCAAACGTTTGGTGGCGAAGATACTACCTAGGTTGGAGGCTCCTGGTGTCGGGGTGGCTGTCCATGCCCAATAGTGTCCGCCATCGCCTGTGAGTGCGTAAGAACATCGGGGGATGCCTGCGGGGTATTTGGCTTCACAAATCTTATTGCCCTTACTGTCAAAGATGAACAGTTTTCCTCCCTCTACGTTAGGCTTAAAACGAATCTGATTGTAAGATTTTCCTCCGAAATTTCCATCACTCTTGTTGTGGTCAAACCAAAGCACGGTAAACCCTTTAGCAGGAACTTTTTCAATGGTACTGGGTAGGAGAAACTTCTTGGGTTCATCCTCGTCGTCTGTGACATATTTGCCACTAAGGGTATAGGCATTAGAGCCTGGATTGTATATTTCCATCCATGCACCGTAGTTGTAGGAGGGGTCAATGATAAGGTCGGTGTTGCAGACCTGAATCTCGTTGATGACAATGTCCTGGGCACGTAGGCTGAGGGTGGATAGGAGTGCAAAGAGCAGCAGTGGTAAGTGTGTGTGGTTTCTCATGACTAGGTGTCTTTATTACCTTGGTTGGACACAAAGTTACGAATTTATTCGTATAAACATATCATTCAGTGATAAAAATCACACTAATACTTTGCCAATTGAATAAAAAACAATAACTTTGCAAAGTACAGCTAATATGATTTAAGTTATGAACGCAAAGAATCTGGTACTGGGTATGCTGGTTGCTCCACTGACCGTGGCGGCAAAACAGGCTAAACCAAACATCATCTTTGTGCTTTGTGACGATATGGGGTGGGGCGATCTGGCATGCTATGGTCAGAAGTATATCAACACCCCGAGCATTGACCGTTTAGCTGCTGAAGGCATGCAATTCATGCAGGCCTATAGTGGCAGTCCGGTGAGTGCTCCCAGTCGTGCCTCGTTGATGACAGGTCAGCATACGGGACATTGTGAGGTGAGGGGAAACAAGGAATACTGGAGTTTTGACAATATGGTGAAGTATGGTCAGAACGAGGATTTTGCCCGTGTAGGCCAGCACCCTTTGGATAGTGCCCATGTGGTCTTGCCCGAGATCATGAAGAGCAACGGCTACAACACGGCACAGTTCGGCAAGTGGGCCGGTGGTTACGAAGGGAGCTACAGCACTCCTGACAAGCGTGGTGTGGATGAGTTCTATGGTCCGCTTTGCCAGTTCCAAGCTCATGCCTATTACCCCAATTTCCTGAACAAATTCAGCCGGAAGGATGGTGACACCGAGTTGAAGCGCGAACTGCTCACCGAGAATATTGAGCACGCGATGTATGGCAAGGACTACTTCAATCGTACCCAGTACAGTGCAGATTTGGTGCATCGCAAGGCTTTGGAATGGCTTGATGATCAGACTAAAGACACACCATTCTATGGCTTGTTCACCTATACCCTGCCTCATGCCGAACTGGTCCAACCCGAGGACAGCATCCTGCAGTATTACAAGCAGCGATTCCTTGAGGATAAGGCATTCGGCGGACAGGAGGGCAGTTGGTATCACGCCATTGACCATGTGCATGCCGAGTTTGCCGGCATGATCACGCGACTGGATACTTACGTGGGTGAAATCATGGCAAAGCTGGAGGAAAAAGGTTTGGCAAATAACACCATCGTCATCTTCTCCTCGGATAATGGTCCTCACGAGGAGGGCGGGGCAGACCCGACCTTCTTCAATCGTGACGGCGTGCTGAAGGGACTGAAGCGCTCGTGCCATGAGGGTGGCATCCGTGTACCTTTCATTGTGCGTTGGCCTGGTAAGGTGAAGGCTGGGGTGAAGACCGAGCAACCCATTGCCTTCTGGGATATTCTGCCAACCTTCTGTGACATCATCGGTGAGAAGAAATATACGGAGAAATGTCGTAATAAGCGTCTTGGACAGGCTGACCACTTCGACGGCATCTCCTTCTTACCCACCTTGCGTGGCAAGACGAAGAAGCAGGAGCAGCATGACTTTCTGTACTGGGAGTTCAACGAGACAGACCAGATAGCGGTGCGCCGAGGTAATTGGAAAATGATAGTGAAGGGAGGAAAACCTGAGCTGTATGACCTCAAGGACGATATCCATGAAGATCATGATGTGAGTGCAGAAAATACAGAGATTGTGGCTCGTCTCGTCGACATTGTACATAAGGAACATCTGGATAATCCATATTTTAAAGTAACATTGCCTAAACAATAAACAAAATACTAAAACGGAGTAATTATGACACTGATTAAATCAATTTCAGGTATTCGTGGTACCATCGGCGGTAAGGCTGGTGATACCCTCAATCCCCTTGATATCGTAAAGTTTACCTCGGCATACGCCACCTTGATTCGCAAGACTACCAAGGTGCAGAGCAATAAGATCGTGGTTGGCCGTGATGCTCGCATCAGCGGTGAGATGGTAAAGAACGTAGTGTGCGGAACCCTGATGGGTATGGGCTTTGATGTAGTGAACATCGGACTAGCCAGCACTCCAACAACAGAGATTGCCGTAACGGGTGAAGGTGCATGTGGTGGTATCATTCTGACTGCCAGCCACAATCCCCGTATGTGGAATGCCTTGAAGTTGCTCAACGAGAAGGGCGAATTCCTGGATAAGGCTCAGGGCGAAGAGGTGCTGCGCATCGCCGAGGCTGAGGACTTCGAGTATGCCGACGTAGATCATCTTGGCAAGTACATCGAGGACAACTCGTACGACCAGAAGCATATCGACATGGTGCTTGGTCTGGACCTCGTAGACGTAGAGGCAGTAAAGGCTGCCAAGTTCAAGGTGGCATTCGATGCTGTTAACTCGGTAGGTGGTATCATTCTGCCCAAGCTATTTGAGCAATTAGGCGTGGAGTATACGGGTATGTTCACCGAGCCCACAGGTGACTTCCAACACAATCCCGAACCCTTGGAGAAGAACCTCGGTGATATCAAGGCACTGATGCAGAAGGGTGGTCACGACATCGGTTTTGTGGTTGACCCTGACGTAGACCGTCTGGCTCTCTTCTGCGAGGATGGTACGATGTATGGCGAGGAGTACACCTTGGTAACCGTAGCCGACTACATCCTGCAGCACACTCCCGGTAACACCGTGAGCAACCTGTCATCTACCCGTGCCCTGCGTGATGTGACCAACAAGTACGCTGGTTGTCAGTACACCGCTGCTGCCGTAGGTGAGGTGAACGTGGTAACAAAGATGCGCGAGACCAATGCCGTCATCGGTGGTGAGGGCAATGGCGGAGTTATCTATCCTGCAGCTCATAGTGGTCGTGACGCCTTGGTAGGTATCGCACTGATCCTGACTTATCTGGCCAAGAAGCAGATGAAGACCAGCGAGTTGCGTGCTACCTATCCTCCTTACTTTATTGCCAAGAACCGTATCGATCTGACTGCCGACACCAACGTGGACCTGATTCTGGAGAAGGTGAAGGAGATGTACAAAGACGAGGAGGTGAACGATATCGACGGTGTTAAGATTGATTTCCCCGACAAGTGGGTACATCTGCGCAAGTCCAACACCGAACCCATCATCCGTGTCTACAGCGAGGCAAGCACCATGGAGGCTGCCGACGAGATTGGCAAGAAGGTGATGGACGTAGTGTATAGCTTGGTGTAAGACCCACCCCCGGCCCCTCCCATTTCGCTTCGCTATGGAGGGGAGAAAGTACGAATAGACACATAAAAAATAATCTAAGTAGATGTCCTCCCCACAAAACATTCTACTCTCCCCCTTGGGGGAGCGGGGAGGGGGTCAGAATGTTAACCCAAATTGTAAACGGCAAGATATTGACTCCGCAAGGATGGCTGAAGAATGGTTCGGTCATCCTGCGAGACAATAAGATCTTAGAGGTGACGAACTGTGACCTGGCTATCATCGGAGCCAATCTGGTGGATGCCAGAGGTATGTATGTGGTGCCTGGTTGCATCGAGATGCATGTGCATGGCGGTGGTGGACGTGACTTCCAGGAAGGTACGGAAGAGGCTTTCCGTGTGGCTGTGCAGAGTCACATGAAGTATGGTACGACGAGTATCTTCCCCACGCTGTCCAGCAGTACGGTGCCCATGATTGAGCGTGCCGTGAGGACCTGCGATCAGTTGATGTGCGAGCCTAACAGTCCCATTCTGGGTCTGCACCTCGAGGGTCATTACCTGAATCCCCGCAAGGCCGGTGCACAGATGCCCGAGTGGATCAAGAATCCCGATCCCAACGAGTACATCCCCATCGTGGAGAACTCGCCCTGCCTGAAACGTTGGGACGCTGCTCCCGAGATGCCCGGAGCCATACAATTTGGACGATACTGTGCCGAGAAGGGCATTCTGCCCAGCATCGCGCATACAGCTGCCGAGTTTGAGGATGTGAAGGCTGGTTTCAAGGCTGGCTTTACCCATGTGACGCACTTCTACAACGCCATGCCTGGTTTCCATCAGAAGCGTGAGTATAAGTACGAGGGCACGGTGGAGAGCGTCTATCTGATTGACGATATGACCGTCGAGGTGGTGGCTGATGGTATCCATGTGCCTCCCACCATCCTGCGTATGTGCTACAAAATCAAAGGCGTAGAACGTATGGCATTGATTACTGATGCTCTGGCTGTGGCTGCTGCCGAAGGTGACGCTCAGGCCTTTGACTCACGCGTGGTGATTGAGGATGGCGTCTGCAAACTGTCGGACCGCAGTGCTTTGGCAGGTAGTATCGCTACCAGTGACCGACTGATTCGCACCGCCGTAAATATGGCTGACATCCCTCTGGCTGATGCCGTACGTATGTGCAGTGAGACCCCAGCCCGCATCATGAATGTGTTGGACCGCAAAGGTACCTTGGAGCACGGCAAGGATGCTGACGTGCTGATTCTGGATGAGAACCTCAAGGTACGTTGCGTGTGGGCCATGGGTGAGATTGTAGAAAATACGTTGTTCTAAAATATAGGATCCTAGTAACCCCTAGGAATATCTAGGAAATCCTAGTAACCCTAGGACTCCTAGTAAAACCAAGCAAAATAGCAGTCAATATGTTTCTAAAACGATGGTGGAATTGGTTGATGCACAACGAAGCATTGAAGCACCGTTTGTATATCATAATATTCGAGAGCAACACCCCCTTGGGTAAGGCTTTTGACGTTGCCTTGCTTTGGGCAATTGTGCTCAGTATCCTTTTGGTCATCGTGGAGAGTATGCGAGGCTTGCCTCCCTTGGCCAAGGATATCTTTACCGTGCTGGAATATGTTTTTACCTTCTTCTTCACCGTGGAGTGGCTGTGCCGACTCTATTGTGCACAGAACAGGTTGAAGTACATCTTCAGTTTCTTTGGCATCATCGACCTTTTGGCTACTTTGCCCCTGTATCTGGGCTGGTTCTTCCAATCGGCTAGATACCTGATGGTGATGCGTACCTTCCGTCTGGTACGTGTCTTCCGTGTATTTAAACTGTTCAGTTTCCTGGAGGAAGGCGATAACCTGCTGCGCTCCCTGCGCATCAGTTTTCCGAAGATTATGGTGTTCTTCCTCTTTGTGGTGGTTATGGTCATTTCCATCGGTACCTTGATGTACATGATAGAGGGTGATTTGTCCAATACCCCCTTCACGGATATTCCCACCAGCATCTATTGGGCTATAGTGACCATGACAACCGTTGGTTATGGCGACATCGCCCCTGTAACACCTGCCGGCAGATTCCTCAGTGCCATCGTGATGCTGTTGGGTTATACCATTATGGCTGTACCAACGGGTATCGTCAGCGCACAGTTCATCACCGACCAGAAGAACAAGAACGAGAAGGAAAAACCCAAATGCCCTGAATGCGGATGCCCGTTGCCTAAAAAAGCTTTTTATTGTCCGCATTGCGGGAAAGATTTGCAATAATCAAAAACTCGATCACTAGCATAGTATTTTGTAAACTAGTTAATCTAATAAACTTAATTTATTATGAAATTTAAAACACTACTTCCACTTCTTCTGATGTTGTTGGTAATGTATGCAAATGCATACAAGCAGCAAAGTATTGACATCAATGTAAATGGGCAAAGTCGAAACATGATTTGCTACACACCCAGCACGATGCAGGATAACATGCCCTTGTGGATTGTTACCCATGGTATGAATCAGAATCCTGAGTATCAGCGTGATGGAGATCATTTGTACGAACTGATTGATACGGCAAAGTTCGTTGTTTGCTATTTGCGTTCAGACGGTTCAACCTGGGACACGGGTGGTACAAAAGACCAGAACTTTGTACTCCAGACCATTGATGAGATGCAGAAGAAATTTGGTATCAACAAGAATCGTGTGTATTGGTCTGGTTTCTCTATGGGTTCGATGCTGATTTACCATTGTATGCCTGCGATGCTTGATAAGATTGCAGCTTTCGCTCCTTGTAGTGGTATTCAGTTCTCGGAATCACCTTGGAACAGTGTCAAGAAACCTGTTAACCTAATTCATTGTCACGGAAAGAACGATAGTGTATTCCCTTTGGATCAGTATGATCCGCGTGGCTATGCTGCACACTTTGCTGATGTAAATAAATGTACGACCTACAAGAAGATAACCAACTATCAAGGCTGGAACGGTAGTGGTGACAAGGAACTTTGGACGGACGGAACAAATGGCAGTGAACTTGAGATTTACATGATCAATTATCTTGATCACACCCCCGACAGGGTATACGCAAAGGAGATATGGAATTTTTGTAAGCGTTTCTCATTGGTGGAGGGTCCAACAGTGGAGAGTGTTTATCCTGAAAGTGGCTCTTTTGACATGGAGAATGAGGTGAATCGTGAGTTCCGTGTCAATCTGACCAAGGTACCTGTACTTAACAACCTGAAGGCAACCCTTGTTAAGGGTACTGTCAGTCTGAAAATGAATGTAGCCACAGAGAACGACGGCAAGACATTGGTACTTACACTGAATGAGAGCAGCAAAGTAGCTAGTGGTGACTGGACACTGACTATTGCCAATCTTGAGAGTACAGATGGTGGCCGCAGTGCAGACTACAAGGCATATTATAAATATGGTGTAGAGGAAGTTGGCGAGGAAATGAAGATAGACACACTCTACAATCCTATCTGGGACGAGATGAAGGAGGTCGTTGGTGAAGGTATTCCCAAGGGGTGGAAGTGCATCATGACCGATTCCAATGGTAAGACAGTGACGAAGAAATACACGGACAGCATTGAGGCAAAGGCTTCGCATCTGATGTATTTCACTCCCGAAGGTGAGTTTACAAGTGCTTTCCTGTTCTTCCCCTATAAGAATACCAAGGTGGAGTTGCAAGGTACAGAAAGCACCAGTCGTGCAAAGCTGAAAGCTACCAAGGTGAATATCCGATTCAAGACTATTTACAATAATACCAAGTCGCGCAGCAATAAGGTGGCATTGAATTTCAGTCTGGTAAATTCATCCGACAAGAGCGTCTCTTATGAAGAAACGGGTATCGTGTCAAAGAACTACTACCGTAGTACGAACGACTATGTGACGGGTAGTATCGAACATGAGTTTACCGAGACCATTTCAAAGAGTGGAGTCTATAATGTAAGTTTTTGGGTGGAGCATGCCTTGGTAAGCACCAACTACAACGATGGTATCATCATGACTGCTCCATTGATAACCACAGCCCCCTCTGCTGCCGATGTTTACAAGGGTGGTTTCTTGCGTGCGATGTCTAAGGCAAAGGCTCTTTTGGAGCAGCAGAAGGACAATGAGGAACTGGCTGAAACACTGGATGCTTTGTCTCTCGTCGTTGAGCAGTACGAGGGCTATAGCTCTGTTCAGCCCTCTGATTATACCGCAGCAACCAATGCCTTGGAAGAGGCCATGAAACCCATTCTGGCAGTAGGAATCCAACCCATTCAGGTGACGGATCCCAGTGCAAATGTCTACTATGATCTCAGTGGTCGTCGTGTAGAGGCAAACAAGCCTGGTATCTATGTAAGAAACGGTAAGGTGGTAGTGAAATAAGTCTAGGAACCCATGGAAATCCTAGGAACCCATAGGAAAACCTAGGGTCTCCTAGGAAAGTCTAGGATTTCTAGAAATACCTAGGGCCCTAGTTCTACCTAGAAAATCCTAGAAACACCTAGGTAACCTAGGATCTCCTAGATACCCCTGTTCTTAGATAATCTCAGATACAATTAGGGTGCTATCTCATCGAGGTAGCACCCTAATTTCTATTATTTCTCAATTCTCATTTATACGTTGCCTTTTTCCCCTCTGTATTGTAGATGGTGTTGCGTAGTGTTTCCTCACTTACACGGACAGCATCCTTGGTCAATTCTGGAACATTGTAACTCTTGAGGAGCAAGACATTGTGCATGGGATCCTCCTGAGGGAGGCAGAAGGCTTTGTGTGCCTGTCCGTTCTTGCCGAAATAGGCAATGTGGGGACGGGTGTAGTTGCCATCCATTCGGCGACTGCTGAAGACAATCCAGCGTCCATTGCTACTCCAGGTGTGGTAACTGTCAACATCCTCGCTGTTAGCCTCCTTCAGGGCATAGCAACTGTCATTCTGAAGGTCCTTCACCCAAAGGTCGCTGGACTTATGCCAGATGTGGAACTGACCATAATCCCCCTGTGTATAGAGGATGTATCGCCCGTCGGGACTGATGCGTGGTACGCTGACACTATGATGCTGAGCAGAGGCATTCACTACCATCTCGGGTTCGCCGAAAGTACGTGTTTTCTCGTCAAAGGCCATACGCTTGATATCATAGCGTAGACTGTCCCAGTTGCCTATGTACCACATGGCAGAGATGCTGTCTGCCTCATGCTTGGGCAGACTGTCATTGAGCATTTTTATGAAGGGTGTCTCTGCAGAACAATAGTAGAGTGACTTTCCGTCAGGTGCCCAGCAGGGGAAGGTCTCCATGGCTTCTGTAGTGTGCAGGATATGGCTAACCTCGTCCTTGTCGGCATCATAGAGCAGCAGGTCACTACCCTCATCAATAACTTCGATACGCTCGTCGCTATAGAGGTGGAAGGTCTGGCCGGTCTTGTTGGTTGAGAAGACAACCCAGTTGCGTTCAGGATGCCATGTGGGATAGACGCCCGAGGTGAGTATCAGACTGTCCTTGATAATGATCTTCTCGGCTTTGTCTCCATCCACGAAAACGGTTCCTCCATGATTGGCACGTATGTGGAAGAGCATCCGTTCAGTACTGTAATTCTGATAGTTGTGACAGTTGATGCAGTGGTTGTCCTCATTGTTAAACACACGATTGTTCTCGTAGATGGTGTGAACGTCCCAGTTGGTTAGGTTGCGCTGGTAGAGACCCAACTGGCGATAAAGTTCAAAACCGGGTTCAATGAGACGGTAGGACAGGTAAGGGTCGATATCTTCCTCGGCAACCGTCAGCGTGTGGGTCTTGTATTTCACCCAACCGTCATTATGCTGGGCAAAAACGCTCACGGTAATCTGCTTGCCACGATTCTCTTTCAGTAAGGTGCGCCAAGCTGTGGTGTCCATCTGGATGCTTCCGTCTGTACTGCCGGCAATGAGTGCTTCACCCTTCTCGCCACGCAGTTCGACTACGAAATCTCCTCCAAGGCTATCTTTGACCAGAAAGTTCAGTGGAGCAATGTTTGCGGGTATAGTCACATCGCGGTAGTCGGGGTAAATGTTTGCCTGCTCCTCCTGTTCCTGAAACGATGTGGGCAGATTGTATGCCTGCTGACAACTTGCCAGATTGAAGGCTATGTATATAATAAGGTATAGAACTTTTTTCATCTTTTCTTTCGTCTTCGTGAAAATGAACGTGTGTCCTGTCGTTCATTCTATTAGTTTACACCAGCGTTTGAACTCTCCTTCGTATCCTTCTTCTTGGTTGCTTTCAGGTTGCCGAAGAAATAGTAATAAGGATAATATCCCTTGTAGCGAGGGAACAGTTCGCGAGCATGTAGGGCACGGTTCTCAGAGGAAATCAGCGTATCCTTACCCGATGGTGTGATGCCCATCTTCAGCAGTTGCGCCTTCTCCTCCTCGGTGATGCCGGGACGTGCCTGGATATATTGGTTCGTCTCGTTCAGGAAGTTCTGCAATTCGGGGATATAGTAACTGAGATTCGGGAAACTTTTCTGCACCTCAGGGTACTTGGAAGACATCAGAGCCATTGCCTGTCCGATATTGATGGGAGGGTTCTGGCCTACCAGAGCCTGGCAGCGCATCAGGAACTGAGGCATGGTTTTGGTGTAGATATTTACCATTAGGCTGTTCTTTAAGGCACTCATGCTCCTACCCTCGCCGAGCGCAGAGGTGTAACCAAGGAAAACGGGTTGGATAAAGCGATTCTCGAAATTGTCATGTATGGGCTCAAGCTCTCTTACCACGGCAAATTCGGGATCGTTGTTGACAGCCTCCACATCGTGAAGCATCGCTCTGTATTTCTCAACGAAGTCACCCTCAAAAGGTACTCGGTCAAGGATGGTAAGGTACTTCTCTGCAGCTTCCCATTCACTACGCAGGATACAGGTCTTGCAGAGCATCTTCAGATTGCGTAGCGTAGGACCTTCCATTGCCATGCTCTCCATGGCATGGTGATAGGCTGTCTGAAGCAGTCCTGCATGGAAGTCACACTCCATCTGGTACATGTTCAGGGCATTGTGTGCTTCTCCGTTCAAACCCTTGATATACAACGTGTCGTAGTCAAGACGTATGTTGAAGAGACGGTCGCCAATCTCTCCCGTCTGCACCAATGCCATGGCGTACTGCGCAGCAAGGGGACGATAACTCTCCTCTGCATTCTCCTCGGCGGTCTTGATTACCTTGTTCCAGTCCTGCTCCATCACGCTTATCTGCATGCTGGCAATAGGACGAACATAAGAGCGATACACGTTGCCAAAAACGACAGCAGGAAGCACGCCGATCAGCGCTACAACGGCCAACTGCAGGTAATTGTCTTTCCGGGTCTCGTCCTTTGGTAATCTGACCATTGCGGGAGAGTCTTTCTTGCTGAACGAACGGATGATGATGCCCCATACTATGAGGATAGACAGGATTGCGGTGGGGATACCCAGGGTCATACCTGTTTCGGCCTCGTAGTAGTTGTTCAACCCTTGATAGGTGATTATGCCGGTGTAGATGCACAAAGGCAACCATTGGATCCAGCGCCAGCGTGCTGAAAGACGCATGGCATATCCCAGCAACCAGCAAGACAGCGTGAGCATCAGAGAGAGCAATGCTCCACCCAGGATAGGATAGCGGAACAGCATCAGCAAACCTCTGCCTGCACTCCACAGCATACCATAGGGTTTGCATGTTTCATACTGCATCAGCAACTGGTCAAAGGCAAAGAAACTGTTCTCGCGTATCATGCGGAAAACGTCTCCCTGCCATATTCCTGCCCACCACCATATCAATAGAAAAGACACAATGGGTATGGGCAACAGGGGTAGACGGTTCAGCAAGGTCTTCTTGGGACTCGTTGAACTATTGGGGCGCTGTTTCGTCCCGTTTGCTTCATTAATGTGCTTAGGAGCACTAGGCTTGTTGCCTGTGCTCCTTACGCTGTTCTTTTGGTTTTTCTTTACGCTCACTTCTATTCAATGTTTTACTTGACCAGCACTTTCTTGCCGTTTACGATGTAAAGGCCAGCCTTCTTCATGTCATTCACACGTCGGCCTGAGAGGTCGTAGATACTGCCGTTTTGCTGAGCCTCTATCTCCACGCTTTCGATGGCAGTGGGTGCGATTGCCTCCATGGCGGCGAGCAACTTATCGTATGCAGTCTTCAGGGTGGTGTATGTATCCTTGTTTGACAGCAAGGTATTCAGGCTTGCATACTTCGCCTGGGCAGTCTTGTAAGCCTCGTTGGTGCTCTTGAAAATCTTGGTGTCGAGGGTGCTGTAAGCCTCGTTGAGTTTGACAGTAGCCACCAGGGCACGAATCTGGATGTATGCCAGTCCGAAGTAGGGACGTGTCTCTGTGGTGCTGGTGTTCACTTCGGAAACCTGGAAGCGCCAGTATCTGTAGGCTTGAGCAGACTCCTTGGTGTCGCGGTAGTACGACTCCTGCTTGCTCAGACCCGTTGGCAGATCGCTGAACTCGGTCTTCTCGCTGGTTGCAAAACCAGAGGTCATGCCTGTGCTGGGCATTGCGATGATGGTCTTAGGGCTACGTCCGTCCATCTCCTTGGAAGTCATACAGGTCAGGCGTAGGTAGTTGGCCTCGTTGCCCTCGCCCAGGTCGATGGTGAAGTTATGAAGAGCCGTACCGCCACTCTTGGTATAGAAACTAGTGGCCTTGTTATTGTCAAGCAGGTTGGCAATGGGATAGTTGTCATCAGCGCGGTTGGTCTTGACATAATAGGGTGCATTTGCATCCGTACACTGCAAGGGCAGTTTCTCGGTCGATGTGGTGATGCTACCTGCCTGGTCAATGAGGTTCTTGGTGTCGTTGATGAGTGCCAGGAGTACTTCCTCGTCTACGCCATCAATCTCGCCAACCTTGCTCAGGTACCATGCCGAACCGCCGTCCTCGCTCCATGAAATCATCTGCTCGTAGGATGGAGTATTGTTCAGACACTTCAGTTCTCCCTTCGAATTGTACATCTCAAGGTACCATGAACCGTTGGTAGCCTCCTTCACCAGAATCTTGTTGGCACCCGAGAGGGTGGTGGCATCCACGGTGTAGTAGTCGTTGATCAACTGCTTCGTGCTGACATTCTGCATGTAGTACCAACCCTCGTCGCTGGTGGGGATGAACGCCCACTGACTGGTCTTGGCATTGGGGTCGGTGACGGTAGAGCTGCCATTGCTCAGGTAGCGTCCACGCGAATAGTTCTTGACGGTGTAGATGGCCGTAGGCTGCAGTTTGTTCTTCTCGGCATGGAGACTGACGTTGATGATCTCCTCGCCTATGGCCTTTGCCAGTTCCTTGTAGTTGCTCTCATCACCGCTGTTCAAGGCGCTCTTTCCCTTGTTTACCAGTTCGTTCAGGGTCTTCATGCTTTCACTGGTGTAGAAACCTACGGTCTTGTCATCCACCATGTTGGTGTAGTCCTTGCTGGCATCGATAGCAGCCTGCAGAGCCTCTTTCAGAATGGCAGGGTCATTGCTGTCAATGGCGTTCAAGGCACTGACCTCTGTACCATCACCGTTGATGATCTTGATGGTGAAGTTGCCTGCTGCTACTGATGCGGGCATGCTGAACGACAGTCTGTTAGACATCCATCCTATGCTGCCGTCCTCGTTGTAGACGATGATGCCTACGCCACCCTTTCCGGTCATGGTAACGCTGGTTCCGGCTACAGAGTAGGTATAGCCATTCTCCACAGCCTTGGTTCCCTGACCTTCCAGGTAGTCATCCACATAACCCAGGTCGCCAAACCACTCTTTCAGTTTGGCCTCGTCGAAGTTTGTGTTGCCATCGTTGGTGGGTTTGATGTCACCGGGCTTTGCCCATACGTCGAAACGTTGCTGAGGAACCAGACGGTCCTCAACGAACATAATCTGCTTGTTCTCGGGGTATCCCTTCTTCTTGACGCGGGCAATGGCGGCATCAATCTCCTTTTGGGTAAGGGTGATGTAGTAAGAGGAATAGTCGCCGCAGTATGCGTCGGTGACAGGGATGAAGAAACCCCACAGACGGAAGTACTCGGTCAGGTCTTCCTGAGCAGCATCACAGGCTTTCTCGTAGAACTTAATCCAACTGTTGACTGCTGAACCACGGTTTGCACCTCCACTGGGACCCTCGTACCAACCATTTCCACCAAAATACATGGGGTCGTTGCGCAGCAGTTTGTGCAGGGTCTGACTGAAAGCCATGTTGCGCTGAGCACGGTGATAGTAGAGGTAGAGGTTGTAGTACATACGCAGAGTCATGCTGATGCTGCGATGGGGGAAGATAGTGTTGCTCTGTACATAGTCCATGTTCTCCATGAAGGTCATACCACGGCTCATACGGTATCCGTTGAGGTAGGTGATGATGTTCGAGAAGTAGTTGTTGCTCGACTCCATGCTTGAGGGCAGGTTGATCGTTCCCTGATTGTTGTGACCACTCTCGTGACCGACGCACCAGGTGTCGAAGTCGGCACGCTCGGCATTGTAGCTGCTCTCAATGGCACCCACGCTAGGCATACAGGTGTATCCGTCAGAAGAGTAGGGGTTCTTGCCGGCATAGTACATCATGGTAGGAGCCAGATTGTTGATGTACGAGGGGTACCATGCGTCACCCACACCTGCTGCCAGGTTCTCGCGTGTCTTGTCTGCCGTTGCCTCGCCGTTGAAGGCACGGTCCTGCCAACCCATGGCGCTCCACTCCCACATCAGCACGTTGTCATAGAACTTCATGCTCTTGTAGATCTTGTAGCCGTACTTCTTGCCGTTCCAGGCCTGGTCGCCCCAGATCTGGTTATAGGCATCTACGGGGAAGAGCATCAGTCCGCGCTCACCCTTCACGGCGAAGTTCATCTTGGTGGTCGAGACGCCCTTCTTGGCCATCATGGCCTTGGCGTGCTTCAGGGTTGCCTCGTATTCCTGGTTGGCTGTATTCTCGTCCATGCCTGCAATGTCGGCATATCCCAGTACGTCACCACCCTCGATGTGAATCTTCAGTTCGGGGAAGCGGTCTATACGATTTCCGATGGAACCGGGTGCTGTGTACATGATCCACTGATAGGCATTGTCGGTACCGCAGTACAGGATGTTCAGACCCTTCTTCAGCGCCGAACCGTTGTTCCACCATACGCGGCTCACCTCAGGACCGTCACTTGAAGCGATACGCAGACTGGTGCCTTCGGGGATATCATTGCCCACGAAGACATACATCAACTGCAGGGAGTTGGTCCAGATACCAGTGGGGTTGTTTTGGTCGCTCATCTGGGTTGATTTGGGTGTATTCTTGATGCTGGCCTGGGTGTAGCACTTGTAGCTGTGTATGCGGAACTTCTCACTCATCGTGGGACTCAACTCATCGCTCCACTTGTTCTTGATGCGCAACACGATGGTCTGCAACTGCTCGGGCAGTCCGTCTGCGGCCATCATCTCCTTCATCTGGTCGTCGCTCTTGGCGGCACAGGCTTCGTTGAGGGTGGTGCAAGCCGCATCGGTGAAGTACCCTGCCACGATGTTGGCATAGGTGTCGCTCTTGGCGGCAATAGCCTCCAGTGCGGCCTTCTCTGCCTGCTCCTTCTGGTATTGCTCGTGTACCACAGCCAGGGCTGCCTCGTCCACGCTCACCTCCTCAAAATCCCAGTGGTTCGAGGTGTTACCCTCGTCATTCCATGCCACGATGTTGTTGCTTGCATCTGCATGGATCTGCATACCAGAGGCTAGGATGAAGTAGCTGCCCTTGTCGCTTATCGAGATGGTGCTTCCACTCTTGGTGGTATAGAACTGTGATGAGGTACTACCTTGCGAAGCGATATAATACTCGGTGTGAGCATTCTGGAACTTCTTGTTGGTGTACTTCCAGATCTGCTTGTAGTTGGTGTCGCTTCCTGGTTCCTCGGCACGCAAGGCATGTGAGGTGGTGTTCTCTGTGATTACGTAGCCGTGACGCACACCTTCGGTGTTGACCGACTTGTCAGGATTCAGGTTCACGATACGGTAGTACTTGCCGTTCTCGGGTTGTGTGATGGCGAATGTCACCATGCAGACCAACATTCCTAATAGGGAGGTGATAAAGCGCTTGTTCATCGTTGGTTATTGTTAGTTGATTGGTTATTCGGTTATTAGGTTAGGATCACTTGCTTACCAGATATCCTCTGGCTCCATAGGGTTGTTGTAGACCTCTTTAGGACAATACTCGATGTAGTCCAGGAAGAGCTGTTTGTTGTCCTTGTCCATGACGTTCTTGAACTTGATGTAGTAGGTCTTCTCGGGGTCCATCTCGGCAGTCAGCATGATGCGTCGTATCTCGTAGTAGCATCCACGTCCCGTCTGTGCTGTGCCAGGAAGACCTGCACAATACAGTTCCAGACCTTTCATAAAACCGTTGTTTCTCATCTTCTTGTCTACCTCTGCGTTGTAGTCGTCGTCATCCTTCTTGTCTTCCTCCCATCCTGCGGGGCTGGGGAAGTTGCCGGCATCTGTCATACGATAGAGACCGTTGACACGGAAGTCGAGTGGTGTACCCATGGCAGGCAGGGCATCCTTGTTGGTTCCCCAATAGACCTGGCACATGCTACGGTAGTTCACGCCACAGGAGTTGGCAATGCGCAACTCGTAGGTGCTCTTGCGTGGTACGGGTGGCAGACGGATGATCATCTCGTATCGGCCGATGACATTGAACTCGTCGCCCAGATAGTTGGGCCATCCCTTGTCGCGTCCTAACAGGTAGTAGAACTTGGTGCCTTCCAGAATCTCCATATCCTGGAAATACTGGTAGATATTGTCCGAGGGGATGCCTACTGTCATGTGCTCCTTTGTGGTCACCGACTGGCCTCGTATGTCGTTGTTCATGAATTCGGGGAAGAGGCTTGATACATCAAAGCGTATACGTTGTCTGCCCAGGTTGGTCTGTGTGGTCTCGTCGAAGACCAGCAGTTTGTTGATGGGGTAGATAATGCCGTTCACAGCCTCTGTGTTGCAGTTCTCACGGTCGATGTAGATGCCTTCCTTGTCGGTATCACAACTCTTCTCCCGATAGGTGCCGTGACGACCGTTGTCGATGTTCGGGAAGCGGTTCAGGTAGACACCCTTGCTCTCTCTGCTCTCCAGGATCTTCAGCAGTCGGCGCTTACCCATCGTGGTGTAGAACTCTGTCATCACCACCGTGGGATTGCCCACTTTCGGGTCATAGCCTTTCTCGTTGTAGTGCACGACGAGTTTGTCTACGGGCAGGCGTTCGGGTAGCAGGTGGTAGGTAACAAACTGGTTCAGCACGTTCTCCGTACTGGTGTATTT
>DCIS01000174.1 GCA_002317475.1 Prevotellaceae bacterium UBA1720
CCATAGTTACATCACTTGTAATGGGATCTGCTGTGCAGGCTCAGAATCCTCCTGTTTCAACCTGGTACACCACAGACCCTGCTCCCATGGTGCATGGCAATACCTTATATGTATATACAGGCCACGATGAAGGCACCGAGTCCATCAAGGCAGACTTCTTCTGGATGCAGGAATGGCGTGTCTATGGAACTCAGGATATGGTAAACTGGCGCGATTATGGATCTCCCCTTGCCATCGAGTCATTCTCCTGGGGCGATGACCGTGCCTGGGCTCCCCAGTGTATCGAGCGCAATGGCAAGTTCTACCTCTACGTTCCCTTGCACAGCAAACTGACTGGAGCCATGGCTATAGGTGTGGCTGTTAGCAATACCCCTTACGGACCTTTCAAGGATGCCCTGGGCAAACCCTTGGCTGACGGTTCATGGGACTATATTGACCCTACTGTATTCATTGATGATGATGGTCAGGCATGGCTCTACTGGGGTAACCCCAACCTCTACTACTGCAAGCTGAACAAGGACATGATTTCCATTGACGGCGAGATCAAGAAGATGGACAAATCCGGACTGAAGGGTTATACCGAGGGACCCTGGATTCAGAAGCGTCAAGGCAAATATTACATGATGTATGCGGCTGATGGTATCCCCGAGAATATCTCCTACTCCATGAGCAATTCACCCGTTGGTCCCTGGGATTACAAGGGCGTAATCATGCCTAAGGACGAACAGGCTTCATTTACCAATCACAGCGGACTGATGGACTTCCAGGGTCACAGTTATTTCTTCTACCATTGTGGTTGGCTAGGTGGAGGCTATGGTCGTGCATTCTGTGTCAAGGAGTTCCAGTATAATGCTGATGGAACGATTCCTACACTTCATGCCGACAAGGATGGCGTTGCACCCATTGGCACACTCAACCCCTTCCAGCGCATCGAGGCTGAGACCATGGCGTCTAAGAAGGGTAATATCCACACCCAGCCTAATGGTGTAGGCAACGTCTATCTCTCTGACATCCATAATGGTGACTGGGTGAAACTGCGCGAGGTAGACTTTGGCAACCGTAAGGCAAAGTCCTTCAGCGTGCGTGCTGCCAGTGCTTTGCGTGGCGGTACTATCGAGTTGCGTGCTGACTCGGAGAAAGGTCCCAAGATTGCCGAGGTAACCATTACCGAGACGGGTGGTTGGGAGACGTTTAAGGTCTTCACCACGAACGAGGTGCAGGCCCCCGAGGGTAAGCACGACATTTACCTCGTCTTCAATGGACGTAAAGGCCCCGAGCTCTTCACCCTTGATTGGTGGGAAATGAAATAGATTGAACGTTGATCGAAAACAAACATTCAACTCATATTAACTAATTAATCTTACAAAACACATGAGAAAGTTTTTTGCTCTAGCTCTCTGTTTTGCTGCATTTGCAACAGGAGCAACGGCTCAGTTTCAGCGCCAACAGGTCGTTGATACTGGTTCATTGAAGGATGCCTACAAGGATTACTTCATGATTGGTGTTGCTGTAAACCAGCGTAACATTTCCAATCCCGATGAGGTAGCAATCATCAAGGCTGAGTACAACAGTATGACTGCCGAGAATGACATGAAGCCAGGTGAGGTTTGCAAGGGTGATGGTCAGTACGACTGGTCACGTGCAGACAAGATTGCTGACTTTGCTCGCAAGAATGGTATCAAGCTACGTGGTCACTGTCTGTTGTGGCACAGCCAGTTTGCTAACTGGATGTTCTACGAAGAGCCTACTGCTGAGGAAAAGGCTGCTCAGGAGAAGGCTGCCAAGAAGGCTCAGAAGGAAGCAGAGAAGGCTGCAAAGAAGGCTAAGAAGAATGGCGAGGCAGATGCTGCTCCCCAGCAGGCTAATCCCTTTGGCGGTCAGTTTGGTCAGGGCTTCCCCCAGGGCTTCGGCCAGGGTGGTCAGCGTCCTCAGGGACAAGGTTTCGGTCAGGGTTTTGGCCAGGGCTTTGGTCAAGGTGGTCAGCGCATGGGTGGCCAGCGTGGCGGTTTTGGTCAGGGTCAGCAGCAGCGTAAGCTTGTGAGCAAGGAGGTTCTTTTCGAGCGTCTGCGCAAGCACATTCACACCGTGGTAGAACGTTACAAGGACGTTGTTTACTGCTGGGATGTTGTCAACGAGGCTATTGCAGATGGTGGCAACACACCTCTCCGTAACTCTACCTTCGTTCAGATCTGTGGCGACGATGAGTTCATCGCAAAGGCATTTATCTATGCTCGCGAGGCTGATCCCAATGCTCTCTTGTTCTACAACGACTACAACGAGTGCCAGCCTCAGAAGCGCGATCGTATCTATGAGATGGTTAAGCGCCTGAAGTCACAGGGTGTGCCCATCGATGGTATTGGTATGCAGGGTCACTACAACATCTATGGTCCTACCGAGGACGAGATGGAAGAGGCTGTCAAGAAGTACTCTGAGATCGTTGACCACATCCACGTTACTGAGCTCGACATCCGCGTAAACGAGCAGATGGGTGGTCAGCTGAACATGGACCGCAACGAGGGTCAGGTGGTTACTGACGAGCAGAAGCGTATGCAGGAGATGCAGTACGACCGTCTGTTCCGTGTACTCCGTCGTCATCACGAGAAGATCGACTGCGTTACCTTCTGGAACGTCAGCGACAAGGACTCATGGGTAGGTACCAACAACTATCCTCTTCTGTTCGACAAGGACCTCAAGAAGAAGAATGTTTATCGCGTAGTCAAGAACTTCGACCCCTCTATCGACAATGCTGTCATCAAGGAGGACTTCGTTCCCAGCGAGACCTGTCAGCCCGGCCAGAACTATCCTCAGGTAAACTCACAGGGTTATGTTCGTTTCCGCGTAGTTGCTCCCAAGGCTACATCAGTCAGCGCTTCTGCTGGTCACGGTGGTGCTATGAGCGGTACTTATCTGAAGAAGCAGGATGATGGTTCTTGGATTGGTACTACCATGACTCCCGAGGATCCCGGTTTCCACTACTACACCTTGAAGATTGATGGTGCTACCGTTGTTGACCCAGGTACCAACTTCTACTATGGCGGTACACAGTGGCAGGCAGGTGTTGAGGTTCCCACCAATGCTGACAAGGATTTCTACGCAATGCGTACTGACATCCAGCATGGCCAGACCTCTCTGGTTTACTTCCCCAGCAAGGTTGAGGGCGAGCAGATGCGTCCCGCATACGTTTACCTCCCCGCAGAGTACTACAAGAATCCCAACAAGCGCTATCCCGTACTCTACCTCCAGCACGGTTGGGGTGAGAACGAGACCTCATGGCCTGTTCAGGGTAAGGCTCCCATCATCATGGACAACCTGATTGCTGACGGTGCTTGCCAGCCCATGATCGTTGTTATGACCTACGGTATGACCAATGGTGTACGCATCGGTGGCCTGGGTGGCTTCAACGTAAAGGAGGGCTTCGAGAAGGTACTCTGCGACGAGTTGATTCCTTATATCGACAAGAACTTCCGCACCAAGGCTCAGCGTAACAGCCGCGCTATGTGTGGTCTGTCAATGGGTGGTATGGAGACTCACTCCATCACACTCGACCGTCCCGAGGTATTCGGTTACTGGGGTCTGTTCAGCGGTGGTATGTACAATGTAGAGGAGATCAGCAAGCTCAGCAAGGCAAACCAGCCCAAACTGATGTTCATGAGCACTGGTAGCAAGGAGAATCCTGATGGTATCAACAAGGCTGCTGCTGACCTTAAGGCTGCAGGATACAACGCTGTTGGTCATGTCAGTGATGGTACCGCTCATGAGTTCTTGACCTGGCGTCGTGCCCTCAAGACCGTTGCTCCTCTGTTGTTCAAGTAAAGTTTCGTAAGAACCTGATAATTGAAAGGGCAGTTCTCTCAGTGGGAGGACTGCCCTTCATTCTTTCATTCCATTTCGGGTACGGTGGTTTGTCCTTTGTCCTTTGTCACTCTTGCTCTGAAGGATTAAGGCGTAGAGTCCCGACTCGTTGATGAAGGTCATTTTCTGTGAACCTCCAAGGGTATCGCAAAACGCGACCCCCTTATCCCACCCTCGGGTAATCACAGGGACGGACTCTCTGATTACTTTGATAAGGGTGTAGTACCCTAGAAAAAGTTGA
>DCIS01000093.1:0-4710 GCA_002317475.1 Prevotellaceae bacterium UBA1720
CAAACAATAGAGAAGGAGTACGATGTACTCTATTTCTTTTCTTGTCATATCCCTTTCACTCGAGCAAGCTCGGCTCAGGGATATACAAAAAAAGAAAGAACTCAAAAATGAGTTCCTTCTCTATTGTTTGCCTCTCTCGAAGCTTTGCGGAGAGAGAGGGATTCGAACCCCCGGTACCTTGCGGTACACCGGTTTTCAAGACCGGCACATTCGACCACTCTGACATCTCTCCGAACTATCGTGTGATAGGCTTTTGGTCGAAAAGCGTTGCAAAGTTAAGGAGTTTTTTTAATTCTGCCAAATGTTTATTCGTTTTTTTTCAAAATAGCATAGATATTTACGTGAAACGGGTAAAATTATTAATGGAAATTCGTGGGTAATTCGTGGTAATTAATGTTAGCCGAAGGCAATAAAAGATAACCAGCAGCTTAATAATAACATTGGGGTGGGGAGATTGAGTTACTGGTTCAACTCCTGTACGACCTCAAAACCAAGGGTAGAGAGGGCTTGGCGTGCTTCGTCGATGGTGGTATGACCAACGACTGTTGTACGACCAGAGGCTAGGTCCACCTCAACACGCTGAACTCCTGGCAGTTGCTCCAAAACCTTCATCGCATTGGCTCGACAATGGTTGCAATTCATGCCCTTGATGGTAAAAGACAATGTTTCAGCATCTTCTGCCTCTTCACCTACGTGGTATTCTACCTGGCAGGCGTTGTGGGCATGCTCACTTCCTTCCTCATGACAATGGCAATGCGAATGACCGTGGTAATGGTTGTAAAGGGCATGTAAGAGGAAGAGGAGGAGAAGTATGGTACACGTAATGCTGAACCATGAGGTGCCTTCTTCGTGGCAACAATCTGTTCCTTCCATCATGGTAGGCATGAACCACGCTGTGGGTAGGAAACTATCGATGAATACGCCAAAAAGTACACTGCCAAGGATGATAGAAGTAAGATAAGTAATCAAGGTGCGACGACCCAAAACCTTATTGATCACCAGTATGCTGGCCAGGTTGCAGGCAGGACCTGCCATCAATAGTACTAATGCCGAACCAGGGGTGAGACCTTTCATCATTAGCGCAACAGCAATAGGGATGCTACCCGTTGCACAGATATACATGGGTACAGCTATGCAGAGGACCAGAAGCATGCTCATCAACGTGTTGCCCTGGAAGATGGCAAAGAAACTGTCTGGTACGAGGATCGTAATCAGACCAGCCACAACCAGACCTACTACGAGCCACTTGCCAATATCCTCCATCATCTCTACAAAAGCGTAGGTGAAGGCTTCCTTGATCTTGCCCCAGAAACCACGATGAATAGGGGTGGAATCATGGCAATAACCATGCTCACAGGCATGTACTTCATCCTTTGTTGCAGGTTCGTCATTTTGTTCCTTACGATTAGCCCAGTTTACCAATTGACCTCCAAAAACTGCCGTAAACAACGCAGCAATTGGTCGTATGATGGCAAATGGCAGTCCCATGAGGGAATAAGTGGCAATGATGCTGTCAACACCTGTCTGCGGTGTGGCAATCAGGAAAGAGATGGAAGCACCCTTGCTTGCTCCCTCGCGACGAAGTGACATAGCAGTTGGGATGACTCCACAGGAACACAAGGGAAGGGGGATGCCAAAGAGGGCAGCGTAGAGTACGCTACGGAAATTGCCCGTTGATAGATAACGGCTGTACAAGCTTCCCGGAACAAAAGCATGCATCAGTCCGGCTAAAAGAAAACCCAGCAGGAGGTAAGGCGACATTTCGTTCAGTAAGTCCCAAATCTGATCCAAAATAGGTAGAATAGCGTCCATAATCATTGGATTTTAAGTATTATGGTGCAAAGGTACGCTGTTTTTCTTGCAACCTAATTGCAAAAACACTATCTTTGCCAAAAATTCACCTTGGCGCCTTGCGTTTCAGTCGCAAGGATAAATCGTTCGAAAGAAGAAACCACTTCAAAGGTATGGTACACGAAAGCGAAGAGGAACATCTGTTGGAACATGGCGTAAAACCTACGGCTGTGCGTATATTGGTATGGAGGAAACTGAGACTCAAACAGGGTGCTTTTGCCCTGAAAGATGTGGAGGAGTGGTTGCCCGATATGGATCGCAGCAGCATTTTCCGTGCCTTACGTCTCTTTACTGAGCATAATCTGCTGCATGAGTTCGAGGACGGTATGGGGCAATGCAAGTATTGCCTTTGTCGTTGCGAGGGTGAACACCATCATGGTCATGTACACTTCACCTGTGTGAAATGTGGACGTACCTATTGCTTTGAAGACCAACTTATTCCGCCAGTCTCTCTGCCCCTTAACTTCGAGATGCAAGAAGCAGAGTATTTGGTGAAGGGAATCTGCGAAAAGTGCCGATAAAAGCGCGTATTTTTGTTGTTTTTATAGTTGCCTGAGACGTCAAGGAGGACGTCTCAGTCTTTGTTCGACAAAACTCCTATCTGGTTCCCTAATTCCTTCGCGGAACCATCGCGGATCCTTCGCGGAATCATCGCGGAAATCCCTAGATTGCGTTAATTCACGTTTAGGACTGCCTTATGGCTGGACTTAAACAGGGTAAAGCCTAGGTGCCTAGAAAGTCCTAGAAATACCTAGGAAATCCTGGGCTATCCTACCTTTCCCCAAAAACCTACTCATTTCACCCCCTTTCTTTGACAACTTTTTGTCACGGAAATGAGGGTGTTTTCCTTACGTCCGAGTGTTGCGAAGGCGTTGGATTGCGTGTACTTGTGTGCTATCCGAGGCATTTTGGCCCTGTTTTTGTCAAAAAAGACTACCCTATACTTAAAACTTTAGTTTTATTTTGGTCAAATTAAGTTTTTTTTGTATTTTTGTTTCGAAGTAAACAAAACAACGCAACAGAGCATTTGACATGAACCATTTTGACTCACAGTATATTTCGGACCTCCTTTTCTGTGCCATCCACGGTGCAGGAATCATCTTTTTCCTGGCCACAGGGCTTTATATGCTCTTGGTCAAACGAAGTATCTTCAATGACAATCCCCAGCGTCAGCAGCTCAGACATGATGTTGGTGTGTCTTTTCTTTGCTGGTCTGCAAGTTACTGCTGCAGTCTTCTGATTACCCTTTTGTTTGGTGATAACCAGCAGTATACCAGTCATTTAAGTCTGTTGGTTGATTTTGCGCTCTGTGCTCCTACCTCCATGCAGATGGTGTATTCCATCACCAACAGGAGTGAGACCCGTTATTTCCTGCTTCTTCCTAACGTCATCATTGGCATTCTCTCTGTGGCGCTGTACATCATTCTGGAGAACGTTATGGTGGTTTATGTGGCTGTTGTATACTGGGATGCCATGATTTTGTTCTTCCTGTTCATCTTCATCAAGCAGACCAAATCCTACCGTGAATACGTGCTTTCCGAGTACTCCGATCTGACCAATCGTGACGTTCTCTGGCTCATTCATGCTGTATGGTTTGTGGCTTTTTATGGCTTCCTGTATGTGGCTTCACGCCTCCTTCACAGCACCTACATTTTGATGTTTGCCTACGTTCTGACATGGATTGTCATGGCATATTTCGTGTACTACATCGAGAACCTCAAGCCCATTTCCGAGGCTCTCAGAAACGATATTTCGGCTTCCGAAAAAGAGATTCCGACAGCTGAATTGGCAGGTTTGGACCTCCTGTTGCGAACCGAGTGCGAGGAGAAAATGCTCTTCCTCCAGACCGACCTTACCATTGCCAATTTGGCTGACGCAATAGGTTCAAATCGCACTTATTTGTGGAAACATCTCAGCCAAAAAGGTCTAAATTTTAACACTTACATAAATTCTCTGAGAATCAAATATGCCAAAAATTTGCTTCAAAAAACGCCAAATTTGACCACAAAAGAGCTCGCAAAAAGCTGTGGATTTGGCAGCGAATCGGCGTTCAGACGTGTTTTTGTTGATTTGTGCGGGTGCTCAATATCTCAATTTTGCGCTCAAATTCACAATTCGGGCGTACAATAAATCAACGCGACGCGCAATTTAACAATCACGCGTACATATTTTCAAAACTTTTCGTTCTTTGAAATATTAGGTCTATTTTCATGATGCAAGTCTCCATTTTTTTGGATAACTTTGTGTCATGATGAAAACGAGATTTACATACCGAATGATGGCGCTGCAGTTCGCACTGCTGCTTCTCCTGGTTTGTCTACCAGGTCTAGTAGTAGCACAGACTGCTGTCAGCGAATCATTCCTGTTGAATTCTCGTTCAGTTACCTTCAACGTCAACAAGGCTAACGTCTCTGAAACTGATGCTCAGTGGATGGCAGATTCCTTGATGACCTCACTTGAGGCTCTCGATGAGAATGGCCAGGTGGTCGTTCGTGCTGCTGCTTCTCCCGAAGGTAACTATCAGTCAAATCTTCGCTTGGCAACCAACCGTAGCAAGGCAGTCGTTTCAATGCTGAAGAAGTTCGGTGTTGCAGACAGCCAGATCAACGTTGAGGTTGTTGCTGAGGATTGGCAGATGTTGGTTGCCCTGATGGCTGCAAACAACGATGCTGACCTCGCTGCTGTAAAGGCAATGATGGAGCAGACCAACGGCAACACCAACAAGATGGAGCAGGCATTGAAGAATGCAGGTCTCTGGAACCGCCTCTTCAACGAGTACTTCGCTGAGCTTCGCGCCGTTCGTTTCGCTGTTGTAAGCATCGCTAAGGAAGTTGTTGAGACTCCCGCTATCACCACCGT
>DCIS01000093.1:4895-6962 GCA_002317475.1 Prevotellaceae bacterium UBA1720
TCATCGCTGAAACCGCTCCCGTTGCAGAGGTTGCTACCGAGGCAGTTGAGATTGCAGAGACAGAGGATGAGGGTAGCCACCCCATACTCAGCGTCAAGACCAACCTCCTTTACGATCTGCTCTACACACCACAGACTGGTTTCAAGCCCGCCCCCAACCTTTCAGTCGAGGCTTACTTCGGAAAGCGGTACTCAGTACAGGCCACCTTCGAATCTCCCTGGTGGAGCAATGAGAAGAAGCAAGAGTACTTCCAATACCAGAACCTCTCAATCGAACCTCGTATCTACTTGAAGGGTGACCGTAGTTTCAACGGCCACTTCTTTGGCGTTTATGCCCAGGCTAACCTCTTCGACTTCGCTTTGAAGGGCAACAACGGTTCAGGTGTTCAGGGTGAAGGTATGGGTGCTGGTTTGAGCTACGGTTACGTAATGCCTCTCGGTAAGAAGGATTCACGTTGGAAGCTCGAGTTCAACGTAAAGGTTGGTTTCTACGAGGCTCACTACGATCCATACGATTACGAGACCAATGTACAGGGTGAGAAGAAGTTCTACTATCGCTACTATGGCGACAGCAACAACTTCGTAAAGCGTAACTGGCGTTATCGTTGGGTAGGTCCTACCGGTGTTGGTGTATCAATCAGCTACGACCTCTTCAAGAAGAGCAACAAGAAGTAATGGTTTGAGATGATGTCGAGAAAGTAAAGAAAGTAAAGAAAGCAAAGACCGTGGTGCTCCGCGATTCGGTCGCGGAGATCACAAAAAGATAAAAGACAGATAAACAAAAAATGATGAAACAGAAGTTACATACCCTCCTTGGTAAGGCAATCTTAGTTGCCCTGCCCTTGCTGGCACTCGTCACCACGAGTTGCGAGCGTAAGGACCTGTGGCTTCGTCAGGACCAGGCCACCATCGAGATTGCCATCTACGATGTACGCCTCGACCTGTTGTGGGGCGTGGAGTGGCAGACCGAGTGGCAGTATGACTGGGACTATGCGTTGGATGGTGAGTTCGGTTACTCACAGCCTGAATATGTACGTGCCTCTATCTACGAGTTGGATCAGGAGGCAGGCAAGAAGCGTATGAGTCCCTACACCAAGAACTTCGCCGTAGGTGGTGGACGTGTCACCCTGAAGACTGAAGCCTGGTACGATATGCTGTTCTACAATGCCGGTACCGAGTACACCCTCTTCCAGCAGGCAGCCGACTACAACCGTTACGATGCCTCTACCCGTACCAGTGACTATGTGCCCGTCATCACCCGTGGTGCTGAGGAGGATGCCAACGGTCAGGAGCGTGCCAAGGATTACACCAGCTACAAGCAGCCTGACGAACTCTTCGGTGCCTTCGTACAGAATCTGGAGGTGTCTTCCGACCCCGAGCTCTATGACAAGTACTACGATGAGACCACCGGTGAGATGATCTACCTCTATAACATCAAGGCAGATATGCTACCTTACTCATACATCTACATGCTGCAGGTGATGGTGCTCAATAATACCGACTCCATCGGCGAGATCATCTCCCTGAAGCGTACTGCCACTCCTGGTGACACCGTTCGCTACGGTGCAACGGGTATGACCCTGACAGGTCTGGCACAGGGTGTGGAGCTCTTCACCCGCAGGACCTTCGACCGTACCTGTTCGGTGACCATCGACGAGAGCAGCATCTTCAGCGTGCAGAAGAACAAGCCTCTGACCCTCCCCGATGGCAGTCAGGCACAGGGTGACATCTTCTCAGCCCGTATGCTGACATGGGGTCTGCCTGGTATCGTGCCCATGGCAGAGAAGGCAGCCATAGATGCAGGCACCTCCACCACCACCTATAAGGACCGCAACAAGCTGGGTGTGAAGTTCTACCTGCGCAATGGTTTCACCCACACCGAGGTCTTCGATGTCAGCGAACAGATGCGCAAGCGTCCCTGTGGTGGAGTCATCACCGTGGTGATTGATGCCAAGGAGAGTGTCAGCGAGGATGAGTTGAACCAGAAACAAACCTCCAGCGGTGGTGGTTTCAACGCCAACGTAGAAAACTGGCAAAACGAAGTCAATGCCGATGTCACAATTTAGTA
>DCIS01000008.1:0-339 GCA_002317475.1 Prevotellaceae bacterium UBA1720
AGAAGCCGAAGGTGATGTTTGCGGATGCGGTGACTGCTCAGGATGATTCGATTCTGATTCGTGACTTGGCGAAGCTGATTACGCAGAATGGGGTGGCGATCGGTCAGGGTAGGTTGTTCTACTGGTTGCGTCTGCATGGGTATCTGTTTCAGAGGGAGACGCGCCCTATCCAGAAGTGGGTGGAGCTCGGGCTCTTCGAGACGAACATCACGCTGATCAATACGCATCACGGCACGAAGGAGCGTTGCACTACGAAGGTGACGGGAAAGGGGCAGCGCTATTTCATCGAGGGTTTCCTGTCGGGTAAGTTCACATACGGTAATGGTAATTGGTAAACGG
>DCIS01000008.1:473-1206 GCA_002317475.1 Prevotellaceae bacterium UBA1720
TTATCGCTATCCTTGCCATGCAGCAGGGTACGAGTGAGCGAGGTGATTGGCAGAGCCAGGAGGTGATCATTGAGGCACAGGAGAATGTGCAGTATCCGGACCGTCATCTGCTGACGCTGAGAGGAGACAAGGTGAAGATGCTTGATGGCATCAAGGTGGGTGACGAGGTTACGGCTCAATGGTCGGCTAACGTGAGAGATTGGAAGACTCGTGATGGCAAAACGGCTTATTCGCAGGTGAATAACTGCTGGAAGATTGCCCTAACAGCAAAGGAGGATAAGCCATTCTGAAGACCGTTTGGTTGTGAATGGTAAGACCGTTATACATTAATTTTTGAGTTGAGAGCGTGAGGAGGATGTTCTCGAGTAAATGGCCAAGGAATCTGATGCTTCCAACTCTGCTAAAACTCAAAAATCAAGATGAGAAAGATTACAATTGAAGTTCGTGATGATGCCCCTATCGGTGGTAAGGCACTGGAGGGCACGGTGAAACTGACAAGTGAGACAACGGGTGTGTTTACGGAGTGGAAGCGTAGTGTGCGCACTCGCACCCAGAAGAAACGTGTGTATAGGAAGCTGATTCATGGCAGGATTAGTGCCAGCGAGGATGATGTGCGTCTGACGATCTGCGTCGACCGCCATGAGACGCGTGTGGACGATGAGACGCTGACGCAGGTGCTGGAGTTCGATTGCTCGGAGGCTTGCAGCGTGACGGAAGTGTGGGAAGAGGAAGG
>DCIS01000008.1:1329-1829 GCA_002317475.1 Prevotellaceae bacterium UBA1720
GATTTTGCGCCATCGATGATGGCAAAGACGCAGCGACTGACTCCGGAGAAGTTGGCTCAGCTGATTGATAACCCTTGGATAGCGCGCCAATGTAAGGCGGTGGCTGAGGGAAGAGGTGACAAACGACGCATACCGGGTGTGTGCTGGCAGGCATGGTACGACGATAACGAGCGTAAGAACGAGAAGGCTCACTCGAACGGTCTCTTCGCCATCGACATTGATCATGTGGATGTGGAGGCGCTCTGGAGGAAGATCGAGGGTCGTGAGGATGAGCTGGACCTGTATGTGGTGCATCGTTCGCCATCGGGTGACGGTATGCACATCGTGGCCGGTCTGCACGAAGGACTCCGCACGATTGCCGAGAATCAGGCTTGGTTGGCAAGGGAGTTGGGTACGCCTTACGATGCGGTATGCAAGGATTGGGCCAGGTACTATTGCCTTGCACCGAGAGAGTATTTCTTTTATCTTAACTTAGATCTTTTTAATGATGAGGAAGAAGA
>DCIS01000008.1:1861-2353 GCA_002317475.1 Prevotellaceae bacterium UBA1720
GAGTGGGCAAGGTACTGCCCTCCAGGCAGAGGTAGAGAGTGTGGGCGTAAATCCGGCAGCACCTGCGGTGCAACCGGTTACTCAGATACTGGCTTCCAGCCAGAACCTGAAACCTTCTGTGGATTCGACAAACTCACCAACCAACCTGAAACCCTCTGAAACTCTGAAACCTTCTGGAACCTATTCAGATTCCTACAACAACATCCCTTACTCGCTGATCGTTTCGCATCTGGAGACGTTGTTGGGTGGTAAACCGGAGCATGGGGCAAGGAACAACCATATCTTTGCCATGGCGTGCAATCTACGTTACATCTGCAACCATGATGCGGAGTGGGTGATCTCGATTTGTCCTACGTATGGCGAGGCACGCGAGAAGGCTTCTGCTACCATCCGTTCGGCTTGCAACCGTGCGCAGAGCATCACGATGAGCGACACGATGAAGAGGGCGCTGAGTATGGCGAGTGCGGAGTATCAGTTGTCGCACCGCACGGC
>DCIS01000008.1:2458-2928 GCA_002317475.1 Prevotellaceae bacterium UBA1720
GACTATCAGCGTCCGGCATTGGCATTGGCTTGCTTCACTCCGCTGATGTCGTACTTCTCGGGTGTGCGTTTCCGCTATATCGACAACACGTGGATGGAGCCTTCGTCGATGTTCGTTCTGGCAGGTGGTGCCGGTAAGGGCAAGGGTGGACACAAGATTCTGGTGGAGGCCTTGACCCGACAGATGAAGGAGCAGGACGAGGCGAACAAGGAGCGTGACGAAGAGTGGAAAAAAGCGGACAAGGAGACGGCAGAGAACCGTAAGCACAAGGCGCGTCCGGAGGATATCTGCTATCAGAAGCTTTGTGGCGATGTGACCACCTCGGCTCTGACTCAGCGACAAGGCGATTGCCATAGGGCAGGTGGTAAGTTCATCTACTCGTACTTCTCGGAGGCGAGTATGCTGAAGGGTGTGGCATCAGACCTTGCCATGCTGGTGAAGATTGCCTACGACTGCGATGAGCGAGGTGC
>DCIS01000008.1:2996-12072 GCA_002317475.1 Prevotellaceae bacterium UBA1720
AAGACGGTGCTTCACAAGACGTTCAACTTTGGTGAGACGCTGCATGATGGTACGCTCCAGCGACTGACCTTTGCTGTGCTGCCAGAGCGCAAACCCGAGGCTGGTACAAGGGGGCGCGACCTGGTTCCACGCTACAAGGATCACGATGAGGAGTACGACCGCCAGATGCGTGTCTATACCGAAAAGGTGCAGAAGGTGAAGGGTGACTATGAGTCGCCTGCAGAGTTGGAGGAGCTGTCGCTGTGCCGTTGCGATGACAAGTACGACATCTATCAGAATGCTGACGATCAGTTCTTTGAGGACTACGGCAACCGTACCATCGCCATCGCACATAAGATTGGTTTCACGCTCTGGGTGCTGAACGACATGGAGTGGACACCGGTCATAGCCGAGTTCACGGAATGGGCTTTCTGGTACATGATGTGGGCAAAGTGCGTGCTGCTGCGCGAGTCGTACTATCAGACTATCGATGGCAAGAGCATCGACACGAACAGCACTCCTGGGCCACGAAATATGCTGACACAACTGGCGAACCGCTTCGCTATTGCCGACCTGATACGGGTTCGTCGTCAGGAGCAGAAGTCGATAGACGAGGAGGATGTGCGTCACCAGATAGCCGTTTGGCTCAACCGAGGGCACATCAAGGAAATCGAGATGGATGTGTATGAGAAGGTGAACTTTAGAGACCCAAGCCCCCTCTAACTCCCCCCAAGGGGGAGAACTTTTAATAGTATAATCCCTTGATAAGTAACGTGATCATTATTATAATCATTTTGAGTAGTGATTTATCTCAAATCTCAAATCTCAATTAGAAAAATATGAAAAGAATATGTAATAAGCCTATCGCGACCCCAACAAACTACCAAACTCCTCCCCTCGGGGAGGCAGGGAGGGGGCTTCTATTGAAACTCCGGCGAATACGCATACGCGAGAAGACCTGCGACGGACGGCTCTACGCTGAAGATGGTACCTACATCTGCGATACCGCCGAAGCTACTCCCTACATGTTAGCGGCAGGCGAGCACAACATCACGCCCAAGAGCAAGTTGCTATCGAAAGGCAATGGCGTCTATAACCTCCGCTGCCACCGTATCCTCCTTGGCACCTACATCGTTCCCGGATGCCTGAAACACTCTGCCAAAGCCTACGACCGCCTCTACCAGCGCATCAAGAAGGCAAGACAAAGGAAGAAGCGGGTAGTGCTGGTGATTGAAGAAATTATGCCAAGCACACCTTTTAGGTAATTCAACTATGGCATTGTTGTTTGAGTTTAATATATAGCTCAAGAGGTCTTCAAATGACCTAATGGTCACACGAAGACCTCTTACTTTGTCACACTTTGGTCAGCTTGGTTAGCAAAAACAGCAAGGTTCTATTCCCACTCGATCGTTGCTGGTGGCTTTGAGGAGATGTCGTAGCATACGCGGTTGACACCCTTCACCTTGTTGATGATCTCGGTGCTGACCTTCGCCATGAACTCGTAAGGGAGGTGTGCCCAGTCAGCAGTCATGGCATCGGTGGAGGTAACGGCACGGAGGGCAACGGGGTTCTCGTAGGTGCGCTCATCGCCCATGACACCCACGCTGCGAACCTCGCTCAGGAGGATGGTGCCTGCCTGCCATATCTGGTCGTAGAGGCTGACCTCGATCTCGCCGTTCTCCATGTTGGCGGGAACACCGGCAGCGAGGACACGACGTGCCTCTTCGCCCGAGAGCTTGGTCTTGTACTCACGCAGACCGCGGATATAGATATCGTCGGCATCCTGAAGGACGCGTACCTTCTCACGGGTGATGGCACCGAGGATACGTACAGCCAAACCAGGTCCGGGGAAGGGATGACGGGTGATGAGATGCTCGGGCATGCCCAACTCTCGACCTACACGGCGAACCTCGTCCTTGAACAGCCATTTCAATGGCTCACAGAGTGAAAGATGCATCTCTTCGGGCAGACCGCCTACGTTGTGATGACTCTTGATAACCTTGCCGGTGATGTTGAGCGACTCGATACGGTCGGGGTAGATGGTGCCCTGTGCCAACCAACGGGCATCGGTGATCTTCTTGGCCTCGGCATTGAAGACCTCAACGAAGTCACGACCGATGATCTTACGTTTCTTCTCGGGTTCGGTGACGCCCTCGAGATCGCCCAGGAACTTGTCGCTGGCATCAACGCCAATAACGTTCAGTCCAAGGCATTCGTAGTCCTTCATGACGTCAGTAAACTCGTTCTTGCGCAGCATACCATGGTCGACGAAGATACAGGTGAGCTGATCGCCAATGGCACGGTTGAGCAGCACGGCACAAACCGAACTGTCCACACCACCAGAGAGGCCGAGGATGACACGCTCCTTGCCGATCTGCTCGCGAAGCTCACGAACGGTGGTCTCGATATAGTTGGCTGCTGACCAGTCCTGACGACCACCACAGATGTCTACCACGAAGTTCTTGAGCAGGAGTGTGCCCTGAACGCTGTGGAACACCTCGGGATGGAACTGCACACCGAAGACGGGACAACCACCCTGGAACGAGGGCAGATAGTAGGCTGCGTTCTGCACCTGAGGGGTGCTGGCTGCTACCTGTGCACCGGTGGGGATGGCGGTGATGGTGTCACCATGGCTCATCCATACCTGGCTGTTGTCGTCGAAGCCATGGAAGAGGGGGCACTCCTTGTCGATGGTGGTGAGGTTCTGACGGCCATACTCGCGGCTACCTGCGGGCTCTACGTTGCCACCATTGTTGTAGGCAATGAACTGCGCACCATAGCAGATGCCCAGAACGGGCAGACGGCCAATGAACTGACTGAGATCAACCTTGAAGGCCTCGGGGTCATAAACACTGTAGGGCGAACCTGCCAGGATAACACCAATCACATCGGGGTCACCCACGGGGAATTTGTTGTAAGGCAGAATCTCGCAGAAAGTGTCCAACTCGCGCAAACGACGCGCAATGAGTTGGGTGGTCTGGCTACCGAAGTCCAGAATAATGATTTTCTGTTGCATTAGTTGTTATTAATTAAATATGTTTCTATGTTTCTTGTTTCTGGGTTTCTTGTTTCTGGTTTCGATATTTCGATATTTCGATGTTACGATATTTCGAGGGGTGCGATGACTTCGCGACCGAAACGCGAAGCACCAGGCTAAAGGCCTGCGAAGGCTTCTGCCTGGTCGAGGGTGTCAAGCTTGCCTACGTCCATGAGGCGCAGATCGGGCTGCTCAATTCCATAGATGGGGTGCTGGGCACATATACGCAGGTAGAAGTCGATGATACCGAATCGTTCAGGCCATTCCTGCATCAATGGAAGCAACGAGGTGTTCATCAGATGAATGCCCGAGAAGGCCAAGCGCTTGCATGATTCAATCTTCAGATCGGGATAGGGCGAACGAACCTCGCCCGTCTTGATATTAGTCCAACCCACGAGGCGCATCTCATCATCAAAGAGCAGATAGCGCTGAGTATCACGCTGACTGACCAGGAGGGTAGCCTCGCCGCGTGGATCAGCATAGAGTGCATTGAGGTCGACATTGCTGAGAATGTCAACATTATGTATAAGGAAACGCGAGGCGTCACAGAGCAGAGGGGCAGCGTGCTTGATGCCTCCCCCCGTCTCAAGGAGTTCGGCACGCTCATCGCTGAAATGAATGGTCATGCCCGGGATGGGATGCTCGTGACACCAAGCCTCGATCATGTCGGCAAAGTGATGGACGTTGATGACAACATCGTCAAAGCCTGACTGCAGCAGTTTCTCGAGAACATGCTGGAGGAGAGGTTTGCCACAGACAGGTACCAAGGCCTTTGGCATGGTGTCTGTGAGGGGCTTAAGACGTGTGCCGAGCCCAGCGGCAAATATCATTGCTTTCATTATTGGGTTTCTGGTTTCTTGTTTCTTGTTTCTAGGTTTCGAGAATTCGATATTTCGATATTTCGAGTTTTCGATGTTACGAGGCTTTCCCCGGGTTTTCTAGGGTTTGGGTGATGCCTTGCTCGCGATGGCAGATGTGAACCTCGATACCATACTTCTGGTGGATGTGCTCGGCAAGATGCTGGGCACTATAGACGCTGCGATGCTGACCACCCGTACAACCGAAGGAGAACATCAGTGAGGTGAAGCCTCGCTGGATGTAACGCTGTACATGGGCGTCTGCCAAACGATAGACGGAGTCAAGGAAGGTGAGGATCTCGCCATCATCCTCGAGGAAACGGATCACGGGTTCATCAAGGCCTGTGAGTTGTTTGTAGGGTTCGTAACGTCCGGGATTGTGTGTGCTACGGCAATCAAAAACATAACCACCACCATTGCCACTCTCGTCCTCGGGGATGCCTTTGCGGTAAGAGAAACTGAAGACCTTGACCACCAAGGGACCCTTGCCATCATACTTGGAGAAGGTGGCAGGACCATCAGCGGGATGGGGATTGTAGACATTGACATCGGTGGTGCGATAACCGTCCTCGCGCTTCACCTCCTCAGTCTTCTGTTCGGCAAACTGTGGCAGTTCGGTCAGGGCGGTCAGTACCTCACGCAGGTAAGGATAAGGACAACCATCCTCGCTGGAGAGGAGTTCGCGGAGGTTCTGCATGGCAGGAGGGATGCTCTCCAGGAAATGCTTCTTGCGCTCGAAATAACCACGGAAACCGTATGCACCAAGTACCTGCAGCAAACGGAAGAGCACGAACAACTGAAGACGCTTGCGGAACTGCTTTTCGTTGACTTCAGTGTATTGCTTCAACGACTTGATATACACGTCGATAAGCTCTTTTCTTAAATCACTACTATAACGTGCAGAAGCCTGCCATAGGAAGCTGGCAAGGTCGTACTGGATAGGACCTCTCCTACCCCCTTGGAAGTCGATGAACCAGGGATTGCCGTCAGCATCGAGCATCACGTTACGAGCCTGGAAATCGCGATAGAGGAAGGCTTCTTGAGGGTCCTCGACAATATCCTTTGTCATGAGCTGGAAGGATGCCTCAAGCTTCATCTCGTGGAAATCGATACCCGTAGCCTTGAGGAAGCAGTACTTGAAATAATTGAGATCGAAGAGCACGTTGGTGCGGTCCATCTCGGGCTGAGGATAGCAGTTGGAGAAGTCCAGTCCGCGTGCACCACGTATCTGCAGGTTGGGCAGTTCGGCAATGGTGCGGCGAAGGAGTTCACGCTCGGCCTGGGTATAGCGTCCACCAGCCTCACGACCCGTCTTCAGGGCATCAAAGAGACTGACAGAGCCAAGATCAGACTGAAGGTAACGCAGACCGTCATCGCTGACAGCAAGTACCTCGGGAACGGGTAACTGACGGAGTACGAAATGGCGGGAAAGGTAGCAGAAGGCGTGATTCTCGTCACGACTGGTACCCACAACGCCTATCAAGGTGCTGCCATCAGGGTCGGTGAGACGGAAATACTGACGATTGCTGCCACTGCCAGTAATGGACTCGCAGGTGAGCGGATCGTGTCCGGTGTACACCTTATATAATAATGTAAGCTGTTGCATGCAGTTTTATTGTTTGTTACGCCAGATGGCCATGACCTTGTTGCGTACTGCCATGACATTGAAGATGCTGACCACAGCGAAGAGGAGCAGGCCAATGAGCAAGGCGGGAAGGACGCTGCCACCATCCATCTCGGGGAAGACGCTGAGCAGCATATCCATATAGTAGCCACGCATGAAGAAGAGCAGCACCAGAGCCAGGACGAGCACCATAGCGTTCATGCCAATGGTGAGCAACTGGTAAGGCAGACTGACCTTCGAGGGACTATAGCCAATGAGCAGGAGGTTCTGCAGTTTATGCGTGTTCTTCTGCACCAAGAGGTAGATGCTGAGCATCAGAATATAGAAACTCAAGGCACTGATAAGCAAGCCAATAGCCATGACGATGAAGCTGATGAGACGCAGGAAGAAGGTGGTCTTGCCGGCATCGAGTTTGTCATCGGCAATCTCATAACCCTTGTCCTGGAAATACTCCACGATGTGGGCATCAGCGGGATTATAGACCTGCAGGATAAGGCGTGTGGGAGACTTGCTGCCAGAGGGGGCAAAACGTGCGTTGCTCCACTGGATGAATGCTTCGGGAGCGAGGATGGTGTTCAGACGATTGCTGAAACCAACGACCTTACCACGAATACGTTCCTCGAGACCTGCACCACGCATCACGATGGTAATGTCAATGCTGGAGGCAAGATCCTCGCTGATCTTAGGCAGGGACTTGGTGCTGGCAAAACCGAAATTATAGAGTGCCAGGTAACTGCGGGGAAGGACAATGGGCACGCTGCGGTCACCCTCCTCGAAGCCCCAGACAGACTTGTCAACATCGACAAACTCATCGGGGACACTCTCGAAGAACATCTCCGTGCTGATTGACGCAACACCCTGAATGCCAAAGGCTCCGACCACGGTGTATTGAGAAGGCGTAAAGGCACCGAGTTTCTTGACGAACCCTTGTGCCTCTATATCCTTGATTTCCTCTTCGCTGAACTCGGTATTGCTACCCGTGAGTCCGCCTATGGTGGTGATGCTCTTGCTTACCACAAGATAGTCGTTCTTCATGAAACCATCTTCCTGTGAGAAGGCAGGTTTCACATCGTTGTAGAACTGTATGCTGAGCAGCACGATGAGCATACCCAGCAGGTTGGCGAAGAAGAAACCAACGAGTTGAAGCACGCTGATGTGCTGACGAAGTAATTTCCAGATTAATTTCATTGTCTTAACTTACAATTTCAGGACCTTCTCGTAAGGAAGGTCAATATGTTTACCGATACTGGTGACAATGACACCAGCGCCTTGACTCTTGGCCTCTTCCATCATGATTTCGCCCATGATGCGGCTGTTGGTCTCGTCGAGATGGCTGATGGGCTCATCCACGAGAATGAAGTCGAAGGGTTGGACCAAGGCACGTATCATAGCCACGCGCTGCTGTTGTCCGAAACTCATCCGACCTATCTTAGCATCCACCTTGTCGGCAATGCCAAGGGCCTCAAACCATCGGAGTATCTGCTCCTGAGACTTGAAACCTGTAAGCTGATTCTTGATCTGCACATTCTCCAGAGCCGTCAGTTCGGGGAAGAGACGCAGTTCCTGGAACATGTGACTCAGTGACCTCTGACGCAAAGCGACCCAGTCACTGGTTTTGAGTGTACGTGCATTACGCTCATCAAAAAGAATATCACCCGTGTAGTCCTGACGATAACCGATGATGTAGCTGCACATGGACGACTTGCCCGTACCGCTGTTGGCCTGTACGAGGTAGAGGTGTCCCTTTTCGAAGCAAACCTGTTGCTTCCATACATCGCTCTGGATATCAGAACGATGCTGGAAAACAACAGGTAAAGTGTTACTTAATATGATCTTTTCCATTTCATAGGTGAGACCAATCTCATCCCACCGAATTATTTTTTCTAATGGCAGGGGATTCGTTTCCCCTCCTTTATTGCTAATTATTTAAAAGCACCATTAACAGCATTGCTGGCAATGTCCAGCACAACGTCCACGAACTTCTTGCCACCCTCGGTAGAGCAGGTAACCTCGGCATGACGAGCCTCTGCCTTGATTACGAGATCCTTGAAGTTCTTCATGGACTTGATAGCCATAGCCTGCTTATCATTTTCAACCTTTGTGTTTACTACATCAGCAATGGTCTGGAAATCAACTACAGCATAGAAGTAGCAACCCTTCATGTCGCTCTTGTAAGCCTTCATGGCTGAGCTCTCCTTGCCAGCCTTTGCCACGAGGCTCTTGGCATTACTCAAGGCTATGACGCCATTGTTCTGCTGGATGAATGCCATATCCTTCATACCCTTATCAATCTTCTTGGGACCAAGCTCAACGGGCTCATCCTCTGTATACTCATCCAACTCAGCGAACTCATCGTCCATGTTCTCGTAGTAGCTATCCCAGTCATAGGTGTAGTCCATCTTGGCAAGACGGAAGTTGTTGGCATCATCCTTGATGAAATTAACGTCGCTATTCTTCTCAGCAGCAAACTGCATCAGGTCGTTGACAGTCTTCATGATCTTCTCGGGCTCCTGTGCGGGCTTTGCCATCAACAGGAACTCAGGGCTGTCACCTTCGAGATTGTTGTTCAATGCCAAAGAGATATCACCGCTAAGACCCTCCAATGTGCCATAGAGGTCAACACCCTCAGGCAACTCCTTGAGTGCATCCTCAAGGCCGGGAATCTGCTTCACGATCTCACGAATGCTCTTGCCGGGGAAGTTGAAGACCATCCAAGCCATAGGAGTATCCAGACCCTTGTCGCAAAGTGCGCCGTCAATGGGAGTCATCTTGCTAATCAACTCCTCGTATTCCTTCTCAGCCTTGTCACTGTTGGGATAGACATCGGTGCAGAACTGAGCCTTGTCATCCTCGATGTCCCATGTCATCAACGCATTGCAATCGGGAATAACCATGGTAGCAGCATTGAAGGCAGCCATGTCAGCGGGACTGGCGTATGCAGGCATGATGTCCTTGAGCATGTCAAAGCAAGTCTTGTACTCAAGATTGATGGCAAAACTCTTCTTAGCATCGATCAGCTGCTCGTAGAGCTTCTCGTTGAGGATGCTCTCGTCAGCCTTCTGGTTCATGAGCTTGTCCATCATGCCCTCCTTGAGATGGCCCTTAGGATTGCCATAGAAGAGCGCTTTGCTGTCATCGAAGCACAGGAAAGCGTCATCGCCCATCTGCACATAATTCTGACTACCGTCCTTCAAGACCTTCATGTGACCTTCGGTCTCGAGGAGTGACTTGAACTCCTTGGCATCATTCAGGGCGATTACAGCACCAATGTTGGCGTTTGCATCAGCGAAGAAATAGAAGGGACGAGTGATATCAATACCACTACCCTCGATGTAAGACATACCCATCTTGACAAAACGGGCAGGAGCACCAGCACGCTCGGCCAGCTCCTCTATACTCAGGTTGTTCTTTTCCAGAAACTCTGCAGGAGCAATACGAGCCACCATGATGGCATCCTTAGGGATTACGTTACAATAGTCGTCTTTCTTTGCTCCTCCAAAGATGAAGTAAGCAGCTGCGGCTACAACGGCAATAAGAGCCAAGCCGATGATCGCGATTTTTTTGTTCATTTGTTTAATT
>DCIS01000029.1 GCA_002317475.1 Prevotellaceae bacterium UBA1720
ACCTTGAACCACTAATAGTCGTTTTCACCAATTGTCCCCTTGCTGGGCTTCACCAGCATGGGGATTACCCACAAATATTGATGACAAAAGAGAATAAAACAAAGAATTTCGTTCTTCGCGTGGATAGCCAGACAATGGATGCGCTGGAGGCATGGGCTGCTGACGAGTTTCGCTCCGTCAACGGTCAGCTTCAGTGGATCATTGCCGAAGCACTGAAAAAGAGTGGACGCGTGAAGAAGGAAAAGAAAGTTAAGAAAATTGCCGAGGAAGAAGAAGCCTGAATCTCTACAATGCTTCTGTAATAGAAAATGTGTCGAATTTACTTTCCCGGAAACATTACCCCATAACCAAAACATACTAACCAATGAAGATTTTTCCCCAATTCATCGCTGCTTTTTGCCTGACGACAAACCTTTATGCTCAGCGTACAGAAACCACCCTTAATACAGGATGGCGCTTTTATCGAGCCTTAAACCAAGACGAACCTAGAGACGCACATCAAGTACAATGTGACGACAGCAAGTGGCAGCAAATCAGCATTCCTCACGACTGGGCAATTACGGGTCCCTTTGGCATAAACCATGACTTGCAAAACGTGGCAGTAACGCAAAACGGTGAGAAAGAAGCCAGTCTCAAGACGGGACGTACAGGTGGACTGCCCTGGGTAGGCAAGGGCTGGTATCGCACCACCTTCCAAGTACCTGAGACAGGTGCAACGACCCTGGTTTTTGATGGTGCCATGAGTGAGGCACACGTATATGTCAATGGGCAAGAAGCCATTTTCTGGCCCTATGGCTATAATTCCTTCTCTGTAGATGTGTCGAAATTTGTTAATCGAGATGGAAAACCTAACACCTTAGCTGTTCGCTTGGAGAATCGTGATGAAAGCAGTCGCTGGTATCCTGGTGCAGGACTGTATCGCAACGTGCACGTCATACACACAGACTCCATCCACATTCCCGTATGGGGTGTCTATCTGACCACCCCACACGTGGAAAAGGACTATGCTACCATCAAACTTAAGGTAGAAGTGGAAAGACATCAAGGCAAACCCGTGACCCTCGTCACCGAGATCCTCTCACCCGAAGGCAAATTGGTAGCCACCGAGAAGAAAGAAACGGTGAGCATGCAAGGGCATGCCTTCGAGCAGAACCTCTTGGTAGAGCAACCCAAACTGTGGTCCTGCGAGACTCCTTACCTATATATGGCTGTCACTCACGTTATTGTGGACGGCAAGGAACGTGACATACAACGTACCACCTTCGGCATCCGTAGCATAGAGTACATTGCCCACAAGGGATTTTTCCTCAACGGCAAGCAGATGCAATTCCGCGGTGTTTGCAATCATCATGACCTTGGTCCTTTGGGTAGTGCCATTCACGTAGACGCCCTTCGTCACCAACTAACGATGCTCAAGCAGATGGGCTGTAATGCCGTTCGCACCAGCCACAATATGCCAGCTCCCGAACTGGTACAATTATGCGATGAAATGGGACTTATGATGATGATTGAGCCCTTCGACGAATGGGATCAAGCCAAGTGCAAGAACGGTTATCACCGCTACTGGAAGGACTGGGCAGAGAAGGATATGGTGAACATGCTTCGCCATTATCGCAACAATCCCAGCGTGGTAATGTGGAGTATCGGTAACGAGGTACCCACACAAGGTCGAAAGGATGGTTATAAGATGGTGGACTTCCTCCAGGGTATCTGTCATCGCGAGGACCCCACACGTCCAGTCACTTGTGGTCAGGACCAGGTATGGACCATCTTGCGTAATGGTTTTGGCGCCGCTCTCGACATTCCTGGTTTGAACTATCGCACACAGTACTATCAAGATGCCTACGATATGCTACCTCAGGGACTTGTCTTGGGTAGCGAGACGGCCAGCACCGTCAGCAGTCGTGGCACGTACATGTTCCCTGTTGAGTTAAAGAAACAGGCACGCTACGAGAACCACCAGAGTAATGGCTATGATACCGAGGCTTGTTCGTGGAGCAATGTGCCCGACGTGGACTTTTGGCTGGAGGATGACAATTACTGGAACATTGGGCAGTTTGTCTGGACAGGTTTCGACTACCTCGGCGAACCCTCTCCCTACGACACTGACGACTGGCCAAGCCATTCATCCGTGTTTGGTATCATCGACCTTGCCTCTCTGCCCAAGGACCGCTACTATCTCTATCAGAGCAAGTGGAATCCCGAGGCAAATACCCTCCACGTGCTTCCTCACTGGACATGGCCAGGACGTGAGGGCGAAGTTACTCCCGTCTTCGTCTACACCTCAGCCCCCGAAGCCGAACTCTTCATCAATGGCAAGAGCCAAGGCAAGCAACGCAAACTTTCAAAGGCTGAGTGTGAGGCTATCCAAAAGACTGACCCCCTATGGCAGCAGCGACGTTATCGCTTGATGTGGACCGATGTAAAATACGAACCAGGTGAACTGCGTGTAGTGGCTTACAATGCTGATGGAAGTGTGATGGGCGAGAAGGCTGTTCGTACTGCAAGCAAGCCCGACCATTTGGTACTTACCCCTGCCAACCTAGGTGAAGAATGCGCCAATTCAACGGCACAAATGTCCACATACATGCTCAACAATCCTGCTGACCGTCTGACCTACGTCACCGTCTCCGTGGCCGACAAGGATGGCAATCCATGCCCTACTCAGACCGACTTGGTACAGTTCACCGTAAAGGGTGCCGGCAAGTTCCGTGCAGCAGGCAATGGTGACGCCACCAACCTCGACCTCTTCCACTTGCCTCAGCATCATCTCTTTGCTGGTCAGCTCACCGCTATTGTGCAGCGTACTGATGCCCAAGGCAGCATTACCCTCGAGGCAAAGGCTAAAGGTCTAAAGTCAGCAAAGCTGACGATCGAATAATCCCACAGTTATTCCTCCGCTTTGGTTCCAAGATTGCATCGCGGAACCATCGCGGATCCTTCGCGGAATGCTCGCGGAAACGCCAAGGTTGCATTAGGGCGCTCTGTAGACAGAATTAGGGATAGTCTCTGTGTACGTTCATCCTCCCATCTTCCTCCGTAGTGACTCCGTAGCAAACTCGATAATGTACGTACGCACTACGGAGACACTACGAAGGAACAACGAACAAAGACATGAAGCAGAGTTTGGTATTGATGAAAAACATGGAGAACTATTGCTTTATTCTCACTTTTTTTGCCATTTGACCTGAATATCAACTTATTACAGCATTGCTACCCCCTAATTTATAGTCACTTTAATTCCGTGTTTACCTCACTTTATCTTCACTTCTGATCTGGCAAGAGAAAGAAAAAAAGTGACGATAAAGTGAGGTTAAACGTTAGGATAACCAAGTCAACCCAACTTGTATTACTCCCTCTTTACCAATAAGTTACACAAAAAAGTGAGGTTAAACGATGTTTTAATGTCTCTTTATTCCACTCCCATTTCTTTTAGGAATTCCAGTGGCGTAACAACAGGGATGTCATTGTATGGGTAGTCTCTAACGTTTCGTGAAACAATGAACTCTGCTCCTGAACGCAATGCGGTATAATACTGTACGGCATCCTCAAAGTCCTTCGACTTGTGTTGCAAAGCCCAGTCAATAGCATTCTTTCCAGAAGGGGCAATATCTATGAATTCACGTAATGACTGCAGAACTTCGTATAGTTGTTCTGTGCTACGATTCTTTCTGGCATAATAGGAAACGGTTGTGAATGTGATGTCTGAAGCACAAAGTTCACAATCGTTGTCAAGACCCAACTGGAGCACCTTGCTTGATGCGTCAACAAAATCAATACGATTCTGCACCACATCAATAAGAACATTGGCATCAAGAAAGACTTTCATATCGGCAATCAATATTTTTCCGACAAAACCTCCAATACGTCATCTTTATAGTCAGCCTGTGACGTGGTTGCAGGAACAGAAGAAAGCGCCTTGATACGATCACTTACATTAATTTTGCGTAAGGTATCAGAGTTAACTTTTGATGATGGACGAATGGTGACGTGAAGGCTATTCACATAATTCTGCACCTTCTCTTTCAGTTCAGAGAGAGAGATGGCACGTGCCCCAGTTTCCTGAGGAATATTTACAGGTATATTATATGCTGATGCCATATTCAAGTATATTTATAAAGTCATTGCAAAAATACGTATTAATATTGAATTGACCAAAACCTGCAACAGATTTTTAGCAAAAGTGGTATAGGTTTAAAAGTCACCATGACATAAATTAGTCTGTCAAGCAAGCATCAAGGGCAAGGGTAATAGCCTGACGGTCCATGTGCTGACCAATGAAGACGAGCTTCTGCATACGGTCGCCATAGTACTCGTCCCAGTCCTTGGCAGCCTGTGGGTTCTGATCCAGGAACTGCTCCAATTCTTCCTGAGGCATAGTGGCATACCAACGTCCTGCATTGCGTAGGGTAACCTGACTACCTGCCTGCTCGAAGACATAACAAATGTCCTGTTCATCGTGGAAATAGCACATTCCCTTGCAACGGATAATACTCTTTGGCCATAGACGAGCTACAAACTCATCAAAGCGTCCAAGATTGAAGGGGCGACGCTGGTAATAGACGAACGTACCAATGCCATATTCCTCACCATGTGCATGGTCGTGATCATGATGATGCTGGCAATGGTGGCAGTGGCAGTCTTCGCCATGATGATGATGGTGGTGATGTTCATGCTCCTCATCTTCGTCATCATGATGGTGATGATGCTCATGTTCATCATCATCGTGGTGATGTTCATGCTCATGATGATGGTGATGCTCGTGTTCGTCTTCATCTTCCTCTTCCATGGGTTTCTCAATCTCAGCAATCCAAGTAGCAGAGGTTGCCACTTTATCAAAATCAAAGAGATGAGTATTGACCAGTAGGTCTAAAGAAACATCGCAATAGTCGCATGGAATGATCTCGGCCTTAGGTTGGATGGCACGAAGTACCTGTGTGATGCGCTCCAGTTCCTCAGGGGTAACCTCAGAGGCCTTGTTCAGCAGGATAATGTTACAGAACTCAATCTGCTGAATGACAAGATTCTCAATGTCATCCTCTGCCAAGGTCTTATGAATAAGGTCGTGGCCACCATTGAATTCATCCTTCAGACGAAGGGCATCAACCACGCTGACGATGCTGTCCAAACGAATAAAACCATCCTTAATGTAGTCAGGCCCCATATCGGGGATAGAGCAGATGGTCTGTGCAATAGGAGCAGGTTCGCAGATGCCACTAGCCTCAATCACGATATAGTCGAAACGGCGAAGGGCCATCAAGTCGCGCAACTGCTCAACAAGATCCATCTTCAGCGTACAGCAGATACAACCATTCTGCAAGGGCACGAGACTGTCATCCTGCGTATCCACAACGCCACCCTTCTGGATAAGGTCTGCGTCGATGTTCACCTCACCAATATCATTGACTATAACAGCAAACTTAATGCCACGGCGGTTAGCCAAAATACGGTTCAAGAGGGTAGTCTTGCCACTGCCCAGATAACCAGTCAAAAGAAGTACAGGAATATCCATATTTTATTTAGTTAAAGATTCATTTTCCTTGGATTCATCGGTAATTTCAGCATTATTTGCCAATTTAACCTTACGTTTTGGGTTTTCGCTTGCCCCCATCTTGACCAGACGGGCAGCGGGAGTATAGATGCTCGACCCATCCTGACGGGTTAGGGTATCCAGCTTATCAAAGGCATCCTGTGTCTTCACCAATTGTTGACGAGCCGTCTCAAGACGTTCAGCATACAACTGGATTCGGTCAATGACCGAGTTGGCACACTCAATAATCTTCTGCTGATTTTCCACCTGACGCACCTGCTTCCATGTCATCTCCAGAACACGAAGCATCATGTATAGGTTCTGGCTGCCAGAAATGACAACTCCTTTATCATACGCCTCTTTCCAGAGGGTAGCATCGTTGGCCAAAGCCAGTTGAAGAGCAGATTCGCTAAAGACGTACATCAATACGAAATCCAACTTTCCATGCCCCTCCTTGATGTATTTAGAATAATTCTTGCGAGAAAGTTCGTTGACATGATTGCGAACAGAAAGGATATGACGACGAAGGGCATCCTGTCGTTCCTCGTCTGTCTGAGCATTATGATAGTCCTCGAAAGCCGTAAATGACATCTTGGAATCTATAATAACGTCGCGTTCATCGGGAAAATGCAGAATCACATCTGGCACCAAACGATGCCCATCCTCTTCCTCATAAATGGTATTTCCCTTGGCATCACGCAGGGTGGTCTGCTCCTCAAACTGAACACCTTCCTCCAACCCCATATCCTGCAGGAGTTGCTTCAGGCGCAGTTCACCAAAATTACCCTGGGTCTTATTCTCTCCCGTCAAGGCTTGTGCCAGTTTGTCGGCACGCTCGCCAACCTCGCGACTCTGTACGATGCTCTGCTTGATGGTGGCATCAAGACGTTCCATGGTGGTATGGTTCTGTTCCCCTGTACGTTGTACGGCCTCGCGCATCTGCTGAATATTGGATTGCAAGGGGTTGAGAATCGTGGAAAGCTGTTCCTTGTTGACCACAGAAAGTTGTTCTGCACGTTCACGCAGGATCTTCTCAGAAGCAGTCGTCATTTGTTCCTTAAGCAAGAGCATTTGCTGATTCAACTGCTCATCGTGCTGTGCTTTCATGGAAGCCAACTGTCCGTCATGTTGCTCCTTGAGAAAAGCAAACTGTTCGTCGTGCTCTTCACGAAAGGAAGCCAACTGCTGGTCATACAGCGTCTTCAATTCAGAAGCACGGCGTTCAGCCGACTCACGAGAACTTTGAACCATTGCCGAAGCATGGTTGCGCATAATCAGGTAAATGGACCCTGCACCCACCAGAAGACCAACCAATAACCACAATACTTCCATCCTTTACACTCTATTTAGATGACTATATACGAAAAACAGAGGTTGAAGGAAAACCATCACCTCTGAAGCCTCGTTGTAGCGGGGCCGGGGATTGAACCCGGGACCTCATGATTATGAATCATGCGCTCTAACCAGCTGAGCTACCCCGCCATCATTTCTTGATTGCGAATGCAAAGGTAGGATATTTTTTCATCTTGTGCAAGAAAAGCATGAGAAAAATACAATAAAAGTTGTAAAACAAGCTTAAAGTTTTCCAATTTGTCCCACTAAATTCTTCATTCTTATTTTTTTATCGTAACTTTGCACCTCAAATTAATTACGCGCATACGTAACGCACACAACGAAGCTAAAAACTTCACCACAAACAAACCAACGAAAGAAGATGAGACTCATCAAGAAAATGGACACATACCTACTGAAGGCTTACCTGCAACTGTTTGCAGGTACGTTCTTCATCTGCCTGTTTATTTTCTTGATGCAGTTCACCTGGCGTTACGTCAACGAATTGATTGGCAAGGGACTCTCGACCGAAGTACTGGGCAAGTTCTTCTGGTACGCATCACTCAACCTCGTACCCATGTCTCTCCCTTTGGCCATTTTGCTGGCTGCCCTCATCTCGTTTGGTAACCTGGGTGAAAGGCTGGAGCTGCTTAGCATGAAGGCTGCAGGTGTTTCGCTGATCCGTATCTTAACCCCCATCTTCAGTTTCGTGGTACTCTTGAGCATCGGAAGCTTTTATTTCCAGAACAAGATTGGTCCGGAAGCAACCAAGCAACTTGGCGCCCTCGTCTACTCCATCAAACAGAAATCTCCGGAACTGGAGATACCTGAAGGCGTCTTTTACAACGAGATACCTGGCTACAACCTATATGTAGAAAGGAAGGACCGCGAGACTGGTTTGCTGCATGGCGTCATGATTTATCGCAACACAGGAACAAGCGACGAGGCACAGATTGTATTGGCCGACTCTGGCAGATTACAGAGCACTGAAGACCACCTGCACCTGAAGCTGACCCTGTGGGGCGGAGAACGCTTCCAGAACATGGCAGCCCAAAATGGCAGACAAATGCTGAAGGCCAATGTGCCCTACATGCGAGAAACATTCTTCCTGGAAGAAGACCTCATTGCCTTCGACGACACCTTCAATGTCATGGACGCCTCGCTATTTGCCGGAAATGCCGCAACCAAGGATATCACGACTATCAATCATGACATCGACTCGCTGGAACAACGACTGAGTACCGCAGGACACGATATCTACTCCTACTACCTCTCACAGCAACTCAACAGAAACCTGAGACATGGGCGGACAGACTCAGTCAGTATCGTCAAAGGAGTGGCTCAAGTGGAATCGCTGGACAGCATTAAGAGCCGATTGACAACCGCGCAGCGCCAGACGGTGTGGAAAGGGGCACGAGCCAATTCCCAACAGATGATCAACGAATGTGAGTTCCGCTCATCCATAGGAAACACATCTGAGATTAATCGTAACTACCGCCAGCACAGAGTGGAGTGGCACAAGAAGTTCACACTCTCCGTGGCTTGCCTCATATTCTTCTTTATCGGTGCACCTCTTGGAGCCATCATCCGAAAGGGAGGATTGGGACTTCCCGTGGTCATCAGTGTACTGATCTTCATCTTCTACTACATCATCAATGTAAGTGGCGAGAAGATGGCAAAATCCGGAGACTGGGAGATACCCTTTGGCGTCTGGCTTAGTAGCATAGTTTTGGCCCCAATCGGCGCCTTCCTGACCTACAAGGCCAACAACGACTCAGCCATGTTTGACCTGGACGGCTACCGCAAGTTCTTCAAGAACCTTTTCCGTCGAAGAATTAAAAAGAATAACCATACAAACAACCAAGAAATATGAACGTATCTGCCTTAAGCAGTGTAGAAGAAGCATTGGAGGACTTCCGACAGGGCAAGTTCGTCATTGTTGTTGACGACGAGGACCGCGAGAATGAAGGAGACTTCATCACCGCAGCTGAAATGATCACCCCCGAAAAAGTCAATTTCATGCTGCAGAATGGACGAGGCGTACTCTGCGCCCCTATTACCATAAGCCGAGCCAAGGAACTGGAACTGCCTCATCAGGTGGAAGAGAACACCTCGATGCTCGGCACCCCCTTCACCGTTACCGTAGACCTTTTGGAGGGTTGTACAACCGGTGTGAGTGCTCATGACCGTGCTGCCACCATTCGTGCCCTGGCAGACCCCAGCACCAAACCATCTGCATTTGGACGTCCCGGCCACATCAATCCCCTCTATGCCCAGGACAAGGGCGTGCTGAAGCGTGCCGGACACACTGAGGCAGGTATAGACATGGCACGACTGGCAGGTCTGCAGCCCGCTGCCGCCCTGATCGAAATCCTCAACGAGGATGGCACCATGGCTCGCCTACCCCAACTGAAGGAGGTTGCGAAGCGTTTCGACATCAAAATCATCAGCATACGCGACTTGATAGCTTATCGCCTGCGCCAGGAATCGCTTGTAGAGAAAGGGGTTGAAGCTGACATGCCTACCGAGTATGGTCACTTCCGCATCATTCCTTTCCGTCAGAAAAGCAACGGACTGGAGCACGTAGCCCTGATCAAAGGCGAATGGGCTGCTGATGAACCTATCCTGGTACGTATGCACAGCAGCTGTATGACGGGAGACATCTTCGGCAGCCGTCGATGCGATTGTGGCGAGCAGCTTCACAAGAGCATGCAACTGATTGAGCAGGAGGGCAAGGGACTGATCGTCTACTTGAACCAGGAGGGACGAGGCATCGGGCTCATGAACAAGATAGCAGCCTACAAACTGCAGGAGCAGGGCGAGGATACTGTAGATGCCAACCTCCATCTGGGATTTCGTGCCGACGAGCGTGACTATGGCGTAGGTGCACAGATACTATGCGAACTGGGCGTAAGCAAGATCCGGCTCATCACGAACAACCCCGTCAAGAGGGTGGGCTTGGAAGGCTATGGGTTGGAGATTGTGGAAAATGTTGGCATCGAGATTAAGCCCAATCCCTTCAACGAGCGCTACCTGCGCACAAAGAAGGAGCGCATGGGCCATCTGCTAAAACTCTGAGCAAGACAACTTGCAAAGCATTACATTACACAAAATTGTGTTTTTCAAAAAGATAATTATTATAGATTAATTAAAGATTAAACTATGAGCGATTACGAAAAGAACTACGGAAACTATGGTGTTCAAGAGAATGCCGTAGTAGTGACCATGAACAAGGTTTACAGTTGGATGACACTCGCCTTGGTCGTTACCGCCTTGACTGCCATGTATGTAGCTCAAAGCGAAACTATCCTGGGTCTGGTTTTCGGCAATAGTGCCATGCCTTGGATATTGATGCTCGCAGAGGTTGGAGTAGTAATGTACTTGGGTGCCCGTATCAACAGAATCAGTTTTACCACCGCCCTTACCCTCTTCGGTGTGTATTCAATTCTGAATGGCGTAGTACTATCAGTCATATTGCTGGTGTACGAACTCAGCACCATCTATGCGGCATTCTTCGCAACAGCAGGAACATTTGCAGCCATGAGTTTCATCGGCTATACCACCAAGAAGGATCTCTCAGGCCTTGGCGGAATCCTGACCATGGCTCTCATCGGACTGATCATTGCCAGCCTGGTCAACATCTTCTTCCACAACGATACGCTGACCAGCATCATCACCTATGCCGGTGTCTTCATCTTTGTAGGACTGACTGCCTATGACACCCAGAAAATCAAGAATATGCTAGCATACAGCAACGGAGTAGACCAACGCAAGATCGGTCTGCTTGGCGCTTTATCCCTCTATCTGGACTTCATCAACCTCTTCCTCTACATCCTTCGCCTGTTAGGAAGCAGAAGAAACTAACAAGTTGAATCATTATATTGTTCAAGCAAACATATTAACAACATACAAGCCAATGAATACTTTATCAGAAAGACTGAACCGTCTGGCACCCAGTGCCACCCTGGCAATGAGTCAGCGCAGCAGCGAGCTCAAGGCTCAAGGCGTTGACGTAATCAACATGAGCGTAGGTGAACCTGACTTCAACACGCCCGACCATATCAAGGCTGCAGCTATCAAGGCTGTTGAGGAGAACTGGAGTCGCTATTCTCCCGTTCCTGGTTACCCCGAACTAAAGAAGGCTATCGTCAACAAACTGAAGAACGAAAACGGTCTGGATTACACTCCCGCTCAGATTCTCTGCAGCAATGGTGCAAAGCAGAGCGTCTGCAACGCTATCATGGCACTGGTGAATGCTGGCGATGAGGTCATCATCCCCGCTCCCTACTGGGTAAGCTATCCCCAGATGGTACTCTTGGCAGAGGGTACCCCCGTATTTGTAGAGGCAAAGATCGAGGCAGATTTCAAGATTACCCCTGAGCAGCTCGAGGCTTCCATCACCCCCAAGACTCGCGCCATCATCCTCTGCTCTCCCAGCAACCCTACAGGTTCTGTATATAGCAAGGACGAGCTCGAGGCTCTGAAGAATGTCCTTCTGAAGTATCCTCGCGTCATCGTGATTGCCGACGAGATTTACGAACACATCAACTATGTAGGCGAGCATGCATCAATGGCCCAGTTTGATGACATTAAGGATCGTGTAGTCATCATCAATGGTGTGAGCAAGGCTTACGCCATGACAGGTTGGCGTATCGGTTTCATTGCCGCTCCAGACTGGATTGTAAAGGGTTGCAACAAGTTACAGGGCCAGTACACCAGTGGTCCTTGCTCAGTAAGTCAGAAAGCTGCAGAGGCTGCTTTTGCTGGTGATCAGCAGTGCGTAGAGGATATGCGCTTCGCTTTTGAGCGTCGCAAGAACCTCATCGTGAAGTTGGCTAAGGAGATTCCCGGTCTTGAAGTTAACGACCCTCAGGGTGCTTTCTATCTCTTCCCCAAGTGCAGCAGTTTCTTCGGCAAGGCTGATGGTGACCGCAAGATCAACAACAGCACCGACCTGGCCATGTATCTCCTCGAGGTTGGCCACGTGGCAACAGTAGGTGGTGACGCATTCGGTTCACCCGAGTGTTTCCGCATGAGCTATGCTACCAGTGACGAGAACATCGTGGAGGCCATGCGCCGTATCAAGGAGACCTTAGCTCGTCTGGCATAAGTCTACACAAGGTTAACAGGAGTAAGGTTTGCGCCAACTCCTGTTAACTACATATAAAAAAAGGAGGCCCGAAGGTCTCCTTTTAAATCTCTTATCTTCCGTAAAATTACAGAGAAATAGCGCCACTGGGGCAAGCATCTGCACAAGTACCACACTCGGTGCACTCGTCAGGATTGATTGAATACTTGTCGCCTTCAGAGATTGCTCCTACGGGACATTCATCGATACATGTGCCGCAAGCAACACAGTCGTCACCAATTACGTAAGCCATAATCTTATTAATGTTTTAGGTTATTGAAATGTTCTTAATTGTATGGCAAAGGTAATCAAAAATAATTAATGGCGTATCATTTCGCCACATTTTTTTTGCCTCGAATCATCAAAATCTATTATTAAGGCAATAAAAAGACAAAAAACTTGTTTTTAGAATGATGAAAAAAGGACTGCTCATACTCATATTGTTGCTGACCTCACTCTCGGGTGTGGCTCAGGAACGACGTGTTATGAACCGCCCCTATCTGGATCTTCGCCAACTGCATTATGGATTCCTTTTGGGTTTTCACATGCAGGATATGGAGTTTACCAACACTGGAAGAATCGCAGAAAACGGAGAGCAATGGTACAGCGAGATCGACAGTTACAGTCCCGGATTTAACGTAGGCGTCTTAGCTGAGTTGCGCTTGAACCAATACCTGGGTCTGCGCTTCACCCCTACCCTGTTTTTTGGACAAAAAAGAGCATGGTTTCATGAACAGACCAGCGGTCGAGATACAACACAGGTCATTAAGAGTACCCAGATCGCTTTCCCCATTGATTTAAAGTTCGCTGCGCCCCGCTACAACAATTTCCGTCCGTATTTCATTGCAGGTGTTTCGCCCAGCATAGACCTTACAACGCGCAAACATCATGCCTTGCTGATGGGGGCAATGGATTGTAGTTTGGAAATAGGTATGGGATGCGACGTGTATCTTCGCTACTTCAAGTTGATACCTGAAGTAAAATTTTGCTTTGGATTAGCCAACCTTCTCAAGAAGGATCGAACAGACCTGCTTGATGCCTCTTTGATGAAATACACAGACGCCTTAGACCGAGCCCGGTCAAAGATGATTGTATTCACCCTTTACTTTGAATAACAAAGACCAGTGCATGACACTTACTCTACCATGAGAGAGACAGTACCAACAAAACGGCCGTTCTTTCCCTGGTGATCTAATAGCACACGATATCCCTCCTTATCCTCTACGTACTCAGGCACTGTGAGATATGTGTGCGTGTGCCCCCCAAGCACAACGTCAATACCGGTAGTTTTGCTGATAAAAGCAGGGTCCATGCTTGGATCACTTCCTGTGCCCAAGTGAGAAAGGCATATCACGATGTCACACTTTTCTTCACCACGCAAGCGGTCAATGACAGGTTGTGCGGCTGTGACAGGATCAATAAACTTGGTATCTCCACATGTAGAAGATGCTACCAGACCATTCAGTTCAGGAGACACCCCGAAAATACCAACCCGTTTGCCATTACACTCTTTTACGATATAGGGTTTGACAAGTCCCTCAACAGGTGTACCAGAGAAATCATAATTGCAGCAGACCACTGGGAAATTAGCCATACGGAATATGCGAGCCATATTCTCCAAGCCGAAATCAAACTCATGGTTGCCAATGGTGCAAGCATCATAACCCATCTCATTCATCAATTTCACCTCTACCTCACCTTTATATAGATTATAATAGACTGACCCTTGTGAGAAGTCACCACAATCCAACAATAGCAGGTTGTCGTGCTCGCTGCGCAGTTGGTCTATCAGGACCGACCGACGAACATAGCCTCCCTTATCAGCCTGTTGTACGTCTGGATTGTTGGGAGAAACGGGCTCAACACATGAATGTGTGTCACTAGTGTGTACGATAAAAACCTCCTGCTGGGCATAGGCAGTAAACCCTGTCATCCATGCCAATAGTATCAATATCTTACGCATATTTATTTTCGTTTTGGGAAGAAAGAAAGAACATTCTGTCTATCAGGAAAGAAGCAAAAGTTACTGAGCAACAGTGACTCGTCCCTCGATTTTGGAATCAATAGTACCATGCTGACGAATAGTTTTCATCAACACATCACGAACCGGAACCTCACTTTGACGGATGCCTGACCGTTTCTTCAAGGCATACATTTTGTCGTTGCCCTCTGCCAGATAGTCCAAGGTAGCAACATTGTAGATGCGCTCGGGACTAATGGGTTGTCCAGAGACAGTAGCACTTTGCAACTGACCATCTTTGGTGATAACCAGTTTCACCTCGTGACTTAAGGCCTCCCCTCCAACGGCAGCGATATTTTGAAAAAGTTCCTGCAACTGTTCGCCCTTCAACTGCACTACACATAGCATGTTCTGAAATGGAGAAATCAGCATGATGTCCCCTTGACGGATCACACCTGCCGCAAGATTGTTACGCAAACCACCTACATTGGCCAAGCCAAGATCCGCCTTGCCTTTGCCGTCAAAGTCGCTCTGCTCAACCAATGCATCTGCCACCCAATTACCCAACAGACTCTCTGGACGACCACCTTTCATGGCCACCTTGCTTTCACCCAGAATAGGAGCCATAATGCTGTCCACACCTGCCTTATACGAAGCAAGTATAGCATCAAAACTCTTCCTTTGTGCTCCGTCATATCTGCTAGTAATCTCATACCTACTAGCGCGGATCTGTCTAACTTTTGAACGCTGAGCAAACCCAATTTCGCTCATGGTGAAAAGCAAAACAATAATACAAGTAATATTTCTCATACCTTAGTAACGGTTTTTTATGCTTTTTTACCACACAAAAATACAAAAAACCATGAAAAGAGACAAATTTGTGGGAAGTTTAAACGCTTTCTTCGTTTTTTTTCGTACCTTTGCATCCGCTTTCCGCCTTAGGTCGCTGACAGGATGAAGAGTTCCCTAGTTATGCCTCGGGTGTGATCGTCAAACAATTTAATATAATCATACAAAATGGCAGATTTAATTAAAATTGCTGAGGAAGCATTTGCTACTGGCAAGAGCCACCCTTCATTCAAGGCAGGTGACACCCTGACTGTAGCTTACAAGATCATCGAGGGTAACAAGGAGCGTATCCAGTTGTATCGTGGTGTATGTATCAAGATTAGCGGTCATGGCGACAAGAAGCGCTTCACCGTTCGCAAGATGTCTGGTACCGTAGGTGTAGAGCGTATCTTCCCTATCGAGAGCCCCAACATCGACAGCATCACTGTTAACAAGATTGGTAAGGTACGTCGTGCTAAGTTGTACTACCTCCGTAACCTCACTGGTAAGAAGGCTCGTATCGCAGAGAAGCGCGTTAGCACTAAGTCTGCAGAGTAACAAAGAGCACTCTGACTACTCAAAGAAAAAGCATGTTTCAAGGTGTCAAGGACTTAAATCCTTGGCACCTTTGCTTTTCTTAAAAACCACACGAGTTGTTAATTCGGCAAACTAAAACAACTTTTTTAGAACAATTGCAATATGGATATGAAAAATAATCCTTATATTTGCATAATAATTGTTTGACCACTTACTTTTATGAAAAAGATTGCAATCATTTCGGGAATTTTGCTCAGTTCCATTTTCACTTACGGACAAAAGTCCTCATCAAGTTTCCTAAGACTGAACCGAATGGATCTAAACGTCACAGCAGGTACCACAGGAATCGGTGTCGACCTGTCTGCCGATTTGGGAGAATTGTTCCGAGCACGAGTAGGCGGCACATTCATGCCACATTTTAAATATGTCACAGATTTCGGCGTTGAGGTGGGTGATGATAAGGAACTTAGCCCCGAGAAATTTGACAGACTATCAGGAATGCTGGAAGAAATGACAGGTTTTAAGGTAGACAACACCATTGACATGGCAGGTACTCCTTCTTTCAACAATTTCAGACTATTGGTAGATGTTTTCCCTTTTAGAAAGATTGAGTCGCTAAAAGGCATCAAGGACTTATATTTTACCGCAGGTTTCTATGCAGGTCCTAAGAAAGTGGCAAAAGCCGTTAACACGACAGAGGACATGCCCTCGTTAATGGCTGTAAGCATCTACAACTCCATGTACACCAAAGTAGAGAACTATATGTATACTGGAAGTTACGGTACAAACTCTGACGGAACCCCTATTACTAGTCTCTTCATGGGTATCGAACTTGACCCTGCTCAATACGAACAATTTCTTGACTACGGAAAAATGGGCATGCCCCTAGGTACTATGGATGGATACGAGACTGATTATTGGGGAGACCCCATTCTTGACGCCGATGGCAACCCTATCCCGAAGACTTACAAAATGGAACCAGACGAAAACAGTATGGTAAAAGCTGACGCAGTAGTCAATGCTTTCCGTCCTTACCTTGGCGTCGGCTACAACCATTCATTCAAGAAAAATGATAAGTTTAGAATTGGCGTAGACGCTGGTGCTATGTTCTGGGGCGGTTCTCCTAAACTCATCACACATGACGGAACAGACCTTGTACACGAGGTTTATGGTGTCCCTGGCAAGATTGGCAAATATGTTGATATTGTCAAGGCATTGAAAGTATTTCCTGTCCTCAACCTATCTGTCTCTTACAGACTTTATTAAAAGAAGACTAATTCTAGGATTACCAAGAAACATAATGTTCTTGTACATAATAGCGGGCATCTGTTCACTACAGATGCCCGCTATTTATTAGTAGGGTATCGCGGAGAGAGGCACGTTATTTAACGACATACTTCTTTCCATTTATAATGTAAATACCTGCAGGAAGATTGGCCGTCTTGACACTTTCTGACGACTTCACGAACTTACCATCAACGGTGAAAATAAGCAATTTGCTCTTGTTGCGGAGACTTCTAATACCATCAGTATAGTCAGCCGTATAGGTTACATCATGTGCAGGCATAGTCTCATACTGACCGCCTATCCATCCATTGAAGATGATATCATCCTGCTCTGGTTGCCAAGTGTATTCTGGCATAGCACTTCCATAAGGTACTTCAACCTCATAGAGGAGTTCGTCATTATAGTAATATGACACCTTATATGTGTTGACAGAATACGTTGCGGTATAGGTCACATCATGTGCAGGCACAACATCATCCACATTGGGCGACCATCCTGTAAAGGTATATCCTTCCTTGCTCTGAGGATCTGGACTAGCAATCTCGCTGCCATAAGTCAACTTGTCAGACACAATCACAGAACCGTCAACATCAAGGAAAGTAACTGTATACGAATTAATCGTAAACGAACCTACAACAGTAATATCTTTGGCTGGCATTGTTTCAGGAACCCCACTCCAACCACTAAAGGTGTAGCCTTCCTTCTCTGGTTCAGGCAAGGCAACAACTGCCTCCGAATAGCTATATCCTACAACAGCATAGACGTTTCCATCCACTTCATAAGTGAGTTTATAAGGATTAACCTTAAAGATTGCCTGGTATGTTATGCCACCTACAGGAACAGTAGAACCTACCGTGAACGTAGGAGACCAACCACAGAAAGTGTATCCCTCACGCTCAGGATCCTCTGGACATTCTATTACAGAACCATAATCTTGTTGTTTCTCAGAAATTATGCGTTCACCATCAGCAAAAATAACTGCATACTGATTGAT
>DCIS01000070.1 GCA_002317475.1 Prevotellaceae bacterium UBA1720
GTTTACATTTTCTTATCTCTTGTCAACCCGGAGAGAAGATCAATGCAGGGGAGGTTCACTATGCCAGCACCCCCACCCTTGGAACTTACGGCACCTTCTGTGGCACCATGACCACAGTAAACCACGCATGCCATTTCAGCGTCCTGAGTGACGTTCCAGGTGCCGTTTCGATACAAAAAGGCAAAGGAATTGAGGTAAAAGGTGCTCACGAGGTCATTATCCTGTTCAGTGCCGGAACAGACTTCAGTGCCACCAATCCCGACAGGAAGAGTGGCGAGAGCGCCAAGGCACTCATGCAGCGAATCCGCCAACGAAGCATCCTCGCCCAGCAAAAGGGCTTTGACGCCATTCAGGCAGATCATGTACGTGATTATCAGCATTTTGCGAAGCGTGCAAGTCTCCAGCTAACCCCCTTTGTACCCCATGTTCCTACCAATACGTTGGTGGACCGCTACAACGATCCCACCTACAACCGTACGGGTAGCGAGCCCGACTGCCTCTTCCTCGAACAACTCTATTTCGCGTATGGACGCTACCTTGAAATTGCTAGCAGCAGGGGCGTAAACGTGCCCAATAACCTGCAAGGTATCTGGAACGACAAGGCCAACGCACCCTGGAACAGCGATATACACACCAATATCAACGTGCAGATGAACTACTGGCCTGCCGAACCCACGAATCTGAGCGAACTCCACCTGCCTTTCCTCAATTTCATCATCCAGAATGCTGCAGATGCCAACTACCAGCGTGTGGCACGACAGTATGCCGGTGTCAGCCAGGGATGGACGGTGTTTACTGAAAGTAATATCTTTGGCGGCATGAGCACCTGGGGCAGCAATTACTTCGTAGCCAATGCGTGGTACACCAGTCATTTGTGGCAACACTGGCGCTATACACGAGACAAGGACTTCCTGCGCCGTGCCTTCCCCGCCATGTGGGGAGCCGCACAGTTCTGGATGGATCGCATGATCCCCGACCGAGGCTATGACTCTGCCCTGCAGAACCCCGGCTACAAGGGACAGCCTTACCATTACGAACCCGATGGCACCTACGTTGCCCCCAATGAGTTCAGCGCCGAACAAAACGATCACCCCTCAGAGGACGGTACGGCACACGCCCAACAACTCATTTATGAGCTACTCACAAATGTACGCAAAGCCATTCAAATCCTCGGAGCCACAGAAACCGGTCTAGAATCGCCTCAAATCGCCCGGATGGACAATTATCTTGCCAAGACCGACAGAGGGCTTTACAGGGAGGTTTACAGGGCAAATACAGCCCTTCATGACCAATGGACCAATCCTCGCAACGATGTAAGGCAGGGAGAGACACTCCTAAAGGAGTGGAAATACAGTCCGTATGACGTGAGTCGAGATCCCTCTCATCGCCACATGAGTCACCTCATGGCCCTCTACCCCCTGAGCACCATTGGACCCAACAGTCCGTATTTCCAGTCTGCCGTGAACAGTCTGAAGTTGCGTGGCGACGTAGCAACGGGCTGGAGTATGGGTTGGAAGGTCAACCTTTGGGCACGTGCCCAAGATGGCGATCATGCACACCGCATCATCCACAATGCCCTGAAGCACAGCACCTCTTATCGCACGAACGAGCGTGCAGGAGGAATATATTATAATCTATATGACAGTCATTCGCCCTTCCAGACTGACGGCAATTTCGGGGTCTGTGCCGGTATGGCCGAGATGTTGCTGCAAAGCCAGACCGACACCCTTCAGCTCCTCCCTGCCCTCCCTGCCGTTTGGAAGGACGGTCATGCCAAGGGTCTCTGCGCTGTAGGTGCCTTCGTAGTGGACCAGAAATGGAAGGACGGCAAGCTACAGTCTGCCACCATCCTCAGCCGCCAGGGCGAGACTTGCAACATCTGCTATCCCGGCATTGCCTCACGTCGCATCACAGACGAAGAGGGCCGAGAGGTCCCCGTCAAGGTCATCAACGCAGACAACATCTCCTTCCCCACACGCAAAGGCAGTACTTACCACCTATAGATAACGACGATAATACGTAGAGACACCGTAGAAGCACCGTACATTTACGTAGGCTGTACGTAGGCTGTACGTAGTCTGGACGAAGGATGTACTACAAAGTACCCTAGGTATCCTAGGTGATTCTAGGAAATACTAGGTAATACTAGGTGATTCTAGGAAATACTAGGCAACACTAGGTGATCCTAGATAATCCTAGGTAATGCTAGATAACCCTAGACAATAATACGCTCATCGACAAAGGACAATGGACAATGGACAATGGACAAACCACCTAACCGAGGGTGAAATGCTATAATAATAATATTATAAATTTATCTATTTATATTTTTTATTAATTTTATTAATTAAGCCCATTTTTGGGTACACTATATTGTCCATTGTCCATTGTCCATTGTCCATTCACAATGTAGCACTAAATTACAACACATATTTAGTACTTTATATTTACATTTTTACCATGAAATAGAAACATCACCCGTTCACTCAGGCTTCCATCTAACCAAATCCGAGCGGACATAGCCCACCTGATCGCCTATCTGAATACCAAACCATTCATAGACATCATTGGGATTAGTATCATTAGCCTTACCCCGACAAGGGTAACTGGGCTGTGAAGTCTCGCTGGCGGTGATGGTACAGAGTTTGGCAGCCTTGACATTGGGAGCCTTGCGTATGTTCACCGACTTATACTGAGGATAATAGACCGAGAGACTGCCATGTCCATCCTTGGCACTGTACTCCACCACCTGATTCTTCTTCTGAGGCACCAGTTTGAAGTTGCTGTCATCCCCCTCCGTAATCAGGTAATTCTTACCCGTATGCCCCATATACCGGCCCAGCAGTTTGCCATCCTTGTCCAGGACCACCATGCCACTGGTAAAATGGAAGGTGGTGCTGAGGTAAGTATTCACCTGGTCAGACGAATTGATGGTCATGTTGCGTGTAGGACGGAAGTTCTTGGCATGCCACTCAACTGTGCTGCCAGGCGTAGCCAGCAGGTGAGGCTCCTCGTCAAAGTCCCAACCATTATATATCTGCTGCAACTGGTAGCACTCTCCTTCCTTTGCCACGAAAGACGAACCCTCGAAGAGCTCATCATTCAGGACAAAGCCCTTGCCGCGCTTGTCGATGATACGTAGGGTAAAATCGTCTATCCTGTTGTTGGCCCAACGAATAGCTGGAGCAAGCCAGTAAGGCAGGGTGAAGTCCAGTCCTACAATATTGCTGAAACGATACTGATAGGTGTGGCGCACGATGTTCTTGCCTGGCTGAAAGTCAGCCTCGAAGACGTAGCCATAGGCATAGTAGACCGTACTATCCAAACGGGCATTGTGCATGGTACCATCCTGAAAGGCAATGACCTGGTCTGACACCTCGCCAAAGGCCTTCCACTCCTTCAGGTCCAGCGGTTTGAAATCAATGGTATGCTGACCGTCCTCGTCGTCAAAGTCCTTGGCCACAACGGCGTTAGTGTATGCAATGGGCTGATCGTTCATGACCAAGGCGAAGTCCTTGACATAAGGATGAAGACCCTTGTGGTCAAGTTTGGCTGGGGTGTTGTAGGGTGCATCAGCCTCAAAGCCCATCCTGACCTGCTTGGGCGCATTGCCGTTCATGAACTCATAGTATGCGTCCACACTGGCATATTCTCCCTGTTCTATTGTAATAGTCAGCACCTCCTTGCTCAACTTGATGTCAGTCTGCTCGGCAGGCACCAACATACTTCCCGAGGTGTAATACACACCGTCTTGAGCACTTACAGCCATGCATACAAGGCTCAAACACAGACATATCCATTTTCTCATCGCTCTTCATTGTTTTGTAGTTGGCGCAAAATTAACCACAAAAAGCAGACGCACCAAGCAAAACGCGCAGATTAACGATTTCTTAACATTTGGAACTAGGAATAACTAGGAAGCCATAGAAACACCTAGGAATACCTAGGAACCCCTAGAAAACCCTAGGAATACCTAGGAAGCCCTAGGAAACCCTAGGAACACCTAGAAAACCCCTAGCTAACACTCAAAACCAACAAACCCCCATTTGGGGGGTTGCCAGCCTTGGCTATTATGCGTAACTTTGCACCAAAATATAATGTTTGTGCGCACACGTGTGCCACCAACCATGTTGAACACTATAAAAATACCGATATGAAAAAGATGAATCACACCAGTTTTTCAAGCAAGATGCTTGTAATGGCGCTGCTACTGATGGTTGGCACCACTGATGTTTCAGCCCAAGGATTCCTGAAGAACCTGAAGGACAAGGCCGTTGAGAAGGTCAAGGAGAAAGTGACCGACAAGGTGGAGCGCGAGGTAAGCGATGCTGCAGACGCTGTGCTGGACGGCAAGAAGAAGGACAAGAAGAGCAAGGACAACGATGCCAGCGAGAAGGAGAGCAGCAACAAGAGTCAGAAGGACGAGACCCCAGAAACCAACACCACCAATGCCAAGAGCGACTTTGTTCGCGGATCAAAAGTCTTGTTCCAGGACGAACTGAAGGGCGAGCAGGTGGGCGAATTCCCCTCTAAGTGGGACCTCATGGATGGCAACTGCGAGGTAGCAAAGATTGGCGATACCTTCTGCCTGAGTCTGCCACCAGCAACTACCGAGGATGAGGACAATTGGAGCAGTGTCCGTCCTTTGATGAAAGACGTGAAGAATTATCTGCCTGATGTATTCACCCTCGAATTCGATTACTTTGTGTATAACAACAGTGACAACTGCAACGAGATCAAACTTTGCCTCATGAGTAGTGAGGATGCCAATAACCTCTGGCTCGACCTCAATACCAACGAGGGATCCAAGAGTGGTGCTCTTAGATATGATGCCCGAAAGCGTGCTGACAGCGATGATAAAGTCGATGGCAATTGCTCATACAAGCTTACTCCAAATGCATGGAATCATGTTGCCCTCTCGTTCAACAAGCGTGCCCTCAAGGTCTATATCAATGGCGTTCGCGTCGTCAATGTACCTCAGATGGCTGCTCCTAACTGGTTCTACTTGGAGTCTGGCCAGAAATATCTGGGCAATGGTGTAATGAACCGTAAGGGAACTCAGTTCACCAACTTCGTGCTCGCTGCTGGTGCCGTAGAACTCTACGACCGCAACAAGACTGACCTCGATGCTGTGGCTAAGGCTATGGAGGAGACCGGCAAGTTCGTTACCAACAACATCCTCTTCGAGACCGGCAAGGCTGACCTCAAGGCAGAGTCAATGGCCGAGATTCAGAAGGTGGCTGACTACATGTTGAAGAACAAGAGCGTTCGTTTCGAGGTGCAGGGACATACCGACAACCAGGGTACCGACAAGGTTAACGATCCTCTCTCACAGAAGCGTGCAGAGGCTATCGTTGCTGCTCTCGTAAAGCTCGGCGTCGACGAGTGGAACCTCCGCGCAGTAGGTAAGGGCAGCCACGAACCCGTTGCTGACAACAAGACTGAGGAAGGTCGTGCCAAGAACCGCCGTGTAGAGTTTATCAAGAAGTAAAAACAATTAGTATATTCATAAAAATTAATCATCATGAAGACAATCAAGTTTTTTGGAATGCTGATCGCAGCATTGACCCTGAGTTTCACCACCACCTCTTGTGGAAGTGATGACGTAGAGGATGTTATCGAGAATGGCGGCAAGGCTAGCACCGAACTGAAAACCAGCGACAACGAGATCGTACTGACCATTAAGCAGCCCGCTGCCTACACCATGGTCACCACGGCAAAGTTCAGCAACAAGCAGTGTACCAGCTATGTAATAAAGACAACCTACGCCACTGACGTTCTGGCTGACGCAGCATGGAAGTCGGCTCAGGCAGACAATGACGAAGAGGGCATGACCTACAAGCGTGATGGCAAGACTATCACCGCAGACGGCACAGGGGCCATGAAGGGCATGTCTTACGACATCGTTCTGCAGATTATGCAGAAACAGAAGCAGGCTTTTGAGAATGCCAACAATGCACTCGGCAAGTAACCAGTTCAACTTTTGCTTCAAGCAACAAATCAGTGCCCGTCCACCAATCCTGGGCGGGCATTGTTACTTCTTAGTAACCTTTAACACGAATGGCCGCTCAGCGAACAAAGTGAGATGCTTCGCTCGAAAGGGCAGAAGAACAATAGCAACAACCAAAAATTGTTGTTTTCGTTGTTGCAATTCATGTTTAACTGACGCACAACACACACAGAGATATGAAAAAAATCTTCATCGCTGCTTTGACAGCAATCATAGGGTTGCTTCCAGCATCACAGGCACTGGCCATTGACGTGACCGTAACAGTGACCACCCCTGGCACATTGTCCGAGGAGATCGCAAAAAAAGCGTTTAACCCCGAGGAGGTGACCAAACTAACCGTGAATGGCACACTTGACGCCGACATGGACAACATCTGGTTTAATTACAGTTCAAGTCTGGAAGAACTGGACCTCTCGCACTGCACACTGGAACGGTTCGAAAACTGCATAATGATGTCGAAGTTGCGCAAGGTGGTGCTGCCCAACAGTACCAAGGAACTGGCTCTCATGGGTGTGTATTTGTGCGCCGAGTTGCAGCAGTTTGTCATGCCAGAGATAGAAAACCTGGGTGGCTACAACTTTATGTATTGCCCCAAACTGACAGAGGTTCATTTACCCGGCACTGTCACCCAAGGAAGCATCATGGGTGTGCAGCATGTGTACCACGAAAGCATTGCGCCAAGCCGCAGAACCGTCACCCTGCAGACCGATGAAGATGGAAACGTGGTAAGCACGACACACCATGTACCCGAGATGGCACTGGAACGCTATAAAGAGCTCTATGACCAAGAGGGCGAAACGGTGGTAGTGGGAGACATCAAAATCAGCAATGCAACCATAACGGATTTCGTAACCATAGAGAATGTCAACCAGTTACAGGGTGTCAATCTGAAGTTGTTTGGCGAAAACAAAGGCGGATCGCTCACCGTAGATGCCGGAAATACACCCTGGAACCTCAACCGTCTGGAAATGGTCATCAATTACGACGAAGACACCTATGCACAGGATGAAGAGGGAAACAGCATGGAGACCTACAAACAAATGTCGCGCCTGTTGGTGAAGAACACACCTGTGAAGGCCAACGAAATCATCCTGACGCTCGAAGGAAACACCTCAAAGGTGTGGAACTACTTCTCGCTGCCTTTTGACGCCGAGATGAAGGACGTCGAGACCAGTCCCACGAAATGGGTGGTAAGACGCTTCGATGGCGAACTGCGCACACAGCAGGGTGTGAGTCCCTGGGTGAATGTAGGACTAGATGAGATACTGAAAGCCCATGTACCCTACATCATCACACGCGATGAAGTGGAGATAGAAAATGATTATGATGAGGAGGAAGAAAAATACTACGAATCAGATAACAATCCCTACATCTTCCACGCTGCCAATACATTAAAGAAGCAGGACGTGTTTGCCACTGACGACGTAGAGATACCCCTTGAAATGCACAAAGGCAAGAACAACTACAGCACCAACTGGAACTTCGTAGCCAATCCCTACCCCTGCAATCTACCATTGAACGCCATTGAGGAGCATGTCATCCTACATATTCCAGACTACTATGGTGGATATTATACATTCAACACCCTGGATGACCAGGTGATGCTGGCACCCCTGATGCCATTCTTCCTGCAATCAACCAATTATGTCACCTCGCTTCACATCAGTCAGGATGCACGCTATGCCGGAAACGCAAAGTTATTGGAGAAAGCTGACGAAGATGAAGAGTATGAAGTAAAGCACATGGCTCCAGATGCAACTAACCGACAACTGATAAACATTACCCTAAGTGACGGCAAACGGACAGATCGCACACGTCTGGTCATCAATCCCAAGGCCACACTGGCCTACGAAATGAACAGCGATGCCGCCAAACTGGCACCAACCAGGGATGTACCCCAGATCTACATCATGGATGCAGGTACAAGTCTGGCTATCTGTGAGCGCCCCATAGGTAACGGCTATGTGAACCTGGGTATGCAAATCACCACAGAGGGCGAACAGTCCATCCACTATGAAGGCAAGAACGTAAGCGTACCAGTACTGCTCATAGACCGTGAGGCTGGCAAGGTAATCAATCTGAACGAAGGCGACTACACCTTCAACGCACAGCCCGGTACACTGAACACACGCTTTGCACTGGTCGTTGATACAGAGGCTACCAGTGTGGCTCAGATCACAAGTGCCAACGAGGACAATGCCCAGCTGTTTGACCTCATGGGTCGACACATGAGCACGAACAATAACGCGCGCGTATATATAAAAGGTAACAAGAAAGTCATTAAGTAAGAGAAAGGACAATGATTATGAAGAAACTATTTTTCCTGATACTAACCGTGCTCACCAGTTTTGCGGTGCAGGCACAAAAGAGTGATGACTTTGACCCTGAATCACCCGTGGTTCCATACGAAAACTATTTCGATCACGAAACGGGCGAACTGTGTATTACCCACTGCGAGAAGGATGATTTAAGTGAAGTAATGGATGACTTGCTCGACAGATATAGCATCTATGACGTAAAGAAGATCTATGTGGCATGTCCCATGAGTGACTATGACATCGCCTACCTGTTCCGATGCACAAATGCCACAACCATTGACATGAGAAATGCCACGGAAATCAAGAAGTTGACAAACAGTTATATGTTCAATTCGTGGATAAGCAGCAATTTAGAGCAACTATACCTGCCCAACTGTATCACTGAGATTGCATCGAACATGCTGGGTGCACGGAATCTGAACAGGATAGCGCTACTGGCACAGACACCACCAACCATTCCTACAGACTTCCTTAACACACGAATCAATTCGGTTGAGATTTATGTGCCCGACGAAGCCCTTAACGCCTACAAGAGCGCAACGACATGGAGCAAGATGAAACTGCTGCCCATGAGCGCACTGAAGGAAAGTGGCGTACAGTTGTCAT
>DCIS01000090.1 GCA_002317475.1 Prevotellaceae bacterium UBA1720
GGGAATGAGCAGCAAGGCAGAATTCAGATAATACTTGGTAGTAAGCAAATCAAGTGTGCCCTCTTTTCGGCTCATCAGTAAATCCATATAGTTTCCCTCAAAACACATGATGGTAACTAGTGAGGACATACCCAACACAATATAGTCATACATGCAGATGAAACTCTTCATGAAACCGTTGTCATAGATATCTGTGAAATACAGGATAGCACTAATGAGAAGCATCATGGCTATTAGTGTGAAAAACTGCATCTTAGGCATCTTATTACGCATACGCAGCTTTATCTCAAGTTTCAGGTATTCACCAAATACGCCATAACGGTTCAGGAAGTTCATTTGGGTTTTTCCACTCACCTTTACTTCTTCCTTCTTTCCCACTTCCTCATAGAGCATCTTACCCTGTAGTTTCTCGTTGGCAAGGAACCAGATGGCAATCAAACCCAGCATGACAGCGAAAGGCATGATTTCCCATTTGACAAAGCCATACATGAAATAGGTACAAGGCATATCCAGGATATTGTGGTCGGGAATGAAAGCAATGCATGCTATAGCAGCGTGAATGATGAGTGGGATGAGTATAAACAACATCTTGCGCATGCACAATGCCCTGAAGAACAGATAGATGTAGCCGTTAAGGACAAACATCAACCACCACCCGAGCAACCACGCAAAGGCAGCACCAAATCCCATAAGGGGATAAATGCTCATAAAGGCAAAGGGTATCAAGAAGAATCCCCAGAAGAGATTACCCCATGTCAAACCTGCTCTAACGAGATAGCGTCTCATCATAAACTTTCTGGATATAGGCAACAGAGAGTAAGGACGAGCCTTGTTGGCAGGTGTGTCTTGCACGATATACCGCAACCAATAGTCGGCTACAATAATAATCCAGAACCATCCATCCAGAACGTGGAAGGCAGGTACTCCAGCGTAGATCTCACTCATGGGTAGTGGTAACATTACACCCATCAAAATCATTATCGCAGCATAGTAGGCTATCATAAAGATTGCCAACCACTTGACAAAGCGGTTTCTTTCAAACATCGGGTTGCGTTTATCTGCCAGCGACTCGTGTTTGGAGAGCAGTTTGTGTAGTTCGCGCAGTTTCACTTTCTTGTTTTTTGAGGGTTGTTTTATCCTTTAGACGCACAACATGATGTATTTACTACAGCGTAGCGAGATATTTTTCTGCTTCAATGGCGGCTTTTGCACCACTACCAGCTGCTACGACGGCTTGACGATAGTGAGGATCAGCCACATCACCAGCTGCATAGACACCAGGAATACCTGTGCGGGGCGAATCACCTTCGGTCATAATATAACCTATCTCGTCCACTTTTACCCAGGGCAGGAAGACATTGCTGTTTGGACGATGACCTATAGCCAGGAAGAAACCGTCAATGGGTAGGTCGTATTCACGCTCGTCTTCTCCACCTTTATTATAAATAAGGTGTGCACCCTCCACGCCATTCTCGCCATATAGGCCGAGTGTGTTGGTGAGGAATAGCACCTCGATCTTAGGATTGTTCAGCACACGTTCCTGCATAATCTTGCTGGCACGCAGATAATCCTTGCGTACAATCAGATAGACCTTGCTTGCCAAACCAGCCAAGTAGGAAGCCTCCTCGCAGGCTGTATCTCCGCCACCTACAACGGCAACGACCTTTTTGCGATAGAAGAAACCATCACATGTGGCACATGCTGATACACCCTGTCCCTGATATTTCTGTTCGTCTGCCAAGCCAAGGAACTTGGCACTTGCACCTGTTGCAATGATCAGGGTGTCTGTCTCGATTTCCGTCTCGTCATCAAACCACAGATGGTAAGGTGCTTTGCTCAGGTCTGTCTTCACACATACAGCACTACGTATCTCTGTGCCGAAACGCTCACACTGAGCACGCATTTGGTCCATCAGTTCGTTGGCGTCAATGCCTTCACTAAAGCCGGGAAAATTCTCAACCTCGGTAGTGATGGTCAACTGACCACCTGGTTGCATTCCTTCATATAACACGGGTGACAGGTTTGCACGACCTGCATAAATGGCAGCTGTATATCCTGCAGGACCACTACCGATAATGGTTAGTTTCTTGTGTTCCATATTTTTTATTTTTAATTCCAACTAAGGTGTCCAAATTCGCATGTGTGGTGAGAAAGCATTACGTTCAGATAACGTATAAACTACGTACAAACAACGTAAAACACCGTACGTTTACGTAGGCTATACGTAGGCTATACGTAGGCAGTACGTATAAAGTAGGCTATTCATGAACATGTGAAACTTGAATTAATATATCTTTTATCTCATGTCTATGATCTCAGCATCAGGATATTCGCTGGCAGGGAAGGTGAACATGCTGTCGCTGAAATTCTTCGTTGTATTGAACTTTGTGATGGATATTCTCGACCAGTTTTTGCCAATTCTCATACGAATGCATACAGGTCTGTAGTCTTTTGTGATGGTGATGATAACTTCTGGGATGTCACTATTAGCTTTTTCAGCTACCAGTTTAACATCATACATCTCTTTTCCGTTATACATCTCTTTCTTCATCGTATATTTATATCCATTCTTGTAAAGTCCCACAAAGGCATAAGGATTCATGGTTTGTAGTTCCTTGCGAGTTGGGATGGATACGTTTACTTCCTCAATATCAGACGAATAGCTCCATAGCGTTTTGCCATCAAACCAGGACGTCTGGTCACCAGTGTTGATTTTGTATTTCTTGCCTTTCAGCTGTATCGTACCTGTACCTGAACCTTGTTCTGTGGTGCCAGCAAAACTGGTCATCTTGAATGATGCTTCGATGCATTTGGCACTATTAATCTTTTTGGCTGTAGCATCCAATATCTTCTTGACATCAGAACTCTTCTGTGCCATTGTGGGAAGGCAAAGTGTAAAAGCCACTAATGCCAAGCTGATTATCTTTATTAACTTCATACGTTCTTAAATTACAAGTTTAACATATAACTGTTACTAACCTTATAATGAGGAATTTATCCTCTGATAGCATCCAGTTTGTAGTTCAGTTCATCATCTGTCTGACAAAGCACCTCACGAGGCTTACTGCCATGTGCAGGACCAACAATTCCTGCTACCTCCATCTGATCCATAAGACGTCCAGCACGGTTGTATCCAATAGAGAATTTACGCTGAATCATGCTGGTGCTGCCCTGTTGTGTGGAGACAATAAGACGAGCAACATCCTCGAACATGGGATCAAGGTGTGTCATGTCTACATCAGGAGCATCTCCATCACCACCTTCCATTTCAACATAGGGCAGGGGGAATGGAGCAAGGTAGCCTTGCTGTATAGCGATGAAATGAGCAATGGCCTCAACCTCAGGTGTATCAACAAAGGCACACTGCACACGAACAGGTTCAGTACCACTTTGGAAGAGCATATCACCCTTACCAACCAACTGATTGGCACCAGGACGGTCAAGAATGGTACGACTATCCACCATGGCACCAACACGGAATGCCATTCGGGCAGGGAAGTTGGCCTTGATGGTACCAGTAATGATATTTGTGGTAGGTCTCTGTGTTGCAATAATCATGTGTATACCAACGGCACGAGCCAACTGAGCAATACGTGCAATAGGCAACTCAATTTCCTTACCTGCAGTCATAATCAGGTCACCAAACTCATCGATGATCACTACGATATAGGGCATAAACTTATGTCCGTTGTTTGGATTAAGTTTGCGTGACTTGAACTTCTCGTTGTACTCCTTTACGTTACGCGAACCTGCTTTCTTCAACAGGTCATATCGGGTATCCATCTCGGCACAGAGGCTCTTCAGTGTCTGGATAACCTTGGTTACGTCTGTGATAATGGGTTCCTCGCTGTCTTCGTTGCCCTCAACCTGAGCCAGGAAGTGGTTGACAATCGGGTTATAAACACCAAATTCCACCTTTTTGGGGTCAACCATCACAATCTTCAATTCTGCTGGATGTTTCTTGTAAAGCAGGGATGTAATGATGGCATTCAGACCTACTGACTTACCCTGACCAGTGGCACCTGCTACCAGGAGGTGAGGCATCTTGGCCAAATCTGCCATGAAGATTTCATTGGTGATAGTCTTTCCCAACGCCATGGGTAGTTCGTATTCGCATTCCTGGAACTTCTTGCTATTGATGATGCTCTCCATACTGACCATCTGAGGCTTGGAGTTTGGTACCTCAATACCGATAGTTCCCTTACCGGGAATAGGTGCAATGATACGTATACCCAAGGCTGCAAGACTCAATGCAATATCATCTTCCAGATTACGTATCTTGCTGATTCTCACACCGGGAGCAGGAGTAATTTCATACAGCGTAATGGTAGGACCTACTGTTGCTCTGATGCTCGAGATCTCCACGCCAAAGTTACGCAGTACGGTGATGATCTTATCACTATTCTTCTTCTGCTCATCCATATCCACTGCCCGTGTATCAATGTCATAATGCTTGAGCAGGTCTATGGTAGGATAACGGTAGTTTTCCAGGTCCAGTTTAGGATCATAGGGTTCCAGTGCCCCTTCATCCGTGAGTTCAGCCTTTTCTGTTTCCTCACCTATCGTTACGGTCATCTTGGAGTCACCCTTTTCATGCTCAGGTGATTCTTGGCGAGTTTGAGGATGGGAAGGTTCCTCTTCATTACCTGTAGTGACGGACAATAAGCCCTCGTCAAAGAGGTCAAGTTGCTCATTTTGAGCAGGTTTATTTTCCTGTTTGCCTTCTTTTCCTTCTACATCGAAGACGATGGTTGTTGCGGTATTTTTATCAATGGGCTTTGCAGCAGGAGTAGGGTGGTCAGGACCATCTTCGCCACCTCTGAATTCCCATTTCACCTCGTCTTCTTCCTCCTCATCGTTTTCGCTAATTACCTGACCATCAGGTGAAAGCACAGTACCGTCAGACATCAGGACATTGCCGTCTTCCTGTAAAACGCCCTTCTCGTCACCCACCAAAGCCTCGACCTTGTCATTTTCCTTATTCACGTGGCTTTGAATCATTTCCACGGGTTTCTGCAACATACGTTGGATGATTCGTATCGTCTCTGTACTGAGATAGCAGAGATAACCAATCGCAGCAACCAGAAGTACAATCAAACGGAAAGGACCAATGGCAAGGTCCAGTTCTGTCATGATGAAACGTCCTGTCATACCACCGAGAAAGAAATCTTCAGTGATGAAATTTATCTCATGCAGGAAACAAGAGAACCAGCAAGCAAGGATACCACAATTGATGAACCATTTCCAAAGGCGTACCTTGAATGTGTCCATGATACGAATACCAGCCATAAACAGGAACACGGTCAGGAAGATAGACGCAAAACCCAATGTCTCGTCTACGAAGTAATGTGCCGTGATAGCACCGATTTTGCCTAGCCAGTTCTGTGGCTTGATACCATCACCTGTCATGCAGTAAGCACGATCATCTATGCCAGTAAAAATGTAGGAGATGATAGCAAAGAAGATGAAAATAGCTACCAGACACAAGATTCCACCCAACGAGAAACGAATCACCTCTTCACGTGAAGCATTCTCGTCATCGTCAGCACTCTTTGCCTTGGATGTCTTTCGGGTTTTCTTTGGTGTGGCAGTTGTTTTTTCCTTTGCGGGTAATGGTTTCTTATTTGTTGTTTTTGGTTTGTTATTATCTTTAATAGTAGATGTCATATTTGTGTTATAGGCAATACATTATTAATAATGGATACAAAATTACTAAAAAAAAAGGATTATTGCCCTTATCACGAATAATTTTTTGTAACTTTGTCACTCGTTTTAACATAAGTAATACCATTTTAAGTAAAGAATATGCCCAAAACATCCACGGGAAAATCATTATCAGAACAACCTATATACAATCATGATGTGTTGGAGTTTGCCCAGGTTGCCATTCAATTTTGTGGCCAGTTGGAGCAAGCACAGGGTCAGTCTCGTTCTGAGTTTGTAGCCACGTTGCTCAAACTGATGCCACTACTATACCTTAAAGCTCAACTGCTACCCAAGGTAGAGAGCAATGGCTCTTTTCTGCCAGACGATCAGGTTACGGAACAGGACTACGAGTTTGTTCGTCAGAACGTGTATTCGCTTTTGGCATCTGATGATGAGTATTTGGATGTTTCCTACGACGAAATGATGCAGACAGACGAAACACGCTTGAAGAGTATCTCTGAGAACCTGGCAGACATTTATCAGCCCGTACGTAATTTCCTCGCCACTTACCAACAAGGCATCGAGGATTGTATGTATGACGCACTCTGGCAGGTTCAGGATCAGTTTGAATTGTTCTGGGGTGAGGAACTCGTTGATTCACTTCGTCGCCTCCACCGTCTGAAATATGCCGTAAAAGATGGTGGTGTTTCTGCGGAAGAAGACTATTGATTGTTTGTTTTCCGCCAAAGCAACTATTTATGAAACATATAGTTACAAAATTTGATAAGAACCTCATACCTGATCTCCCTAAAGTAAATTTCGAGGGACGAATACATGTAGTCATTAGCGAAAGTGAAGCCGAACGAGCAGTAGATTTTCTGCTTTCCCAACCTATTCTGGGTTTTGACACAGAGACGAAGCCTCGTTTTAAACCAGGAAGTGGCATGAACAAGGTGGCTTTGTTACAGGTTTCCACCCCTGATACTTGCTTCCTCTTTCGTCTGAATCAGATTGGGTTCCCTCCATGTATAGTTCGTCTGCTCAGCGACACAAACGTCACAAAGGTCGGACTTTCCTGGCATGACGATTTAATGCAGCTGCATCGACGTGCTGATTTTGAGGCTGGAACATTCAAAGAGTTACAGCAGATGGTTGGTTTGATTGGCATCAAGGACCTCAGCCTCCAGAAGATTTACGCCAATTTGTTCGGACAAAAGATATCTAAAACTCAGAGACTTACGAATTGGGAGGCAGATGTGCTCACTCCTAGTCAACAGATTTATGCAGCAACAGATGCATGGGCATGCATACAGATTTACAATGAGATCATGAGGCTATATGAGTCCAATGACTATGAGTTGGAGGTTATTCCAGAGCCGGAACCTATCGTGCCTATAGAGAAAAAGCCTGAGCCTAAACCTAAGGAAAAGGAGGCAAAGTCTCCTGCAAAACCTAAACGACGCAGAACATACAAACGTAAAAATAAGAAAACTACAGATAATGAAAACATTATATCTTAAATATGGCAAGGAGGACAGTCTCCGACGTTTCCATCCCTGGGTATTTTCCGGTGCTATTCACCATTTTGACGAACAACCCGAGGAAGGCGAATTGGTTCGTGTGTGCACAGGAGATGGTGATTTCATTGCCATAGGTCACTGGCAGATAGGCAGTATTGCCGTTCGCGTACTCAGTTTCGAAGAGGAACCAGTAAATGAAAACTTTTGGCAAATTCGTTTACAACATGCCTATGAGGCACGTTTGGCTATAGGTGTTGCTGGCAATCCAGACAACAACACGTATCGTTTGGTTCATGGTGAAGGTGACAACCTCCCTGGCTTGGTCATTGACATCTATGGTAAGACTGCTGTCATGCAGGCTCATAGTGTAGGCATGCATGTTTGTCGTCAAGAGATTGCAACAGCCTTGATGAAAGTGATGGAGGGTGTCATTGACAGCATATTCTATAAGAGCGAAACAACCTTGCCATTTAAGGCTGCATTGGGCCAGGAAAATGGTTTCCTGATTGGCAATGCAAGTGATAATGTGGCCGTAGAGAATGGCCTGAAGTTTCACATTGATTGGCTAAAAGGACAGAAGACGGGATTCTTTGTAGATCAGCGTGATAACCGTTCGTTGTTGGAGCACTACTCCAAGGGTAGAAGTGTTCTGAATATGTTCTGTTACACGGGTGGTTTCAGTGTCTATGCCATGCGTGGTAATGCCAAGTTGGTTCACTCTGTGGACAGCAGTGCCAAGGCTGTTGAGCTGGTGAATGCCAACATCGATCTTAACTTCCCCGGTGATGCTCGTCATGCAGCTTTTGCTGAGGATGCCTTTAAGTATCTCGATGAGATGGGTGACAACTACGATCTCATCATTCTTGACCCTCCTGCCTTTGCTAAACATAAGGATGCACTTCGTCATGCGCTGAAAGGTTATACCAAGATCAATCAGAAGGCTTTTGAGAAGATACAACCTGGTGGAATTCTCTTTACATTCTCATGTTCTCAGGCTGTGAATAAAGATCAGTTCCGCCTTGCTGTCTTTACAGCTGCTGCTCAGGCACATCGTAAGGTGCGCATCTTGCATCAGTTGCATCAACCTGCTGATCATCCTATCAACATCTATCATCCCGAAGGTGAGTATCTGAAAGGTCTGGTTCTCTATGTTGAGTAACAATTTGATATTCGCATAATATTTTTAATTAGGTATCTTCATCATCATGAAAAGAGTTTCCTTCCTATTGATATTACTGATTCAGGTTTTCCCTTGTTTTGCTCAGCATGACATGGTTTCTCACGATGGTGCTGATACGTTGCAAGCCTTTCGTAATCCATACATTCTGAAGCAAGCATTTGTACGTGCCGGATTGGATATGACGTTACAAAACCCCTATGGTTTTCCCTTCAGCGAGACCATCCCAAAAGGTACATCTTTTGGCGTTGACGCTGCTATAGGTACGTGGCTCACACCCGAAATAGGTCTTAAGACTAAGGTAAACTGGGAGAATGGCCTAAAGATATTCGAGAACAAAAAACTGGAATGGCTAGGCCCCTTCAATGAGCCTGGCAAGAATATGGAGAGTGGTGGGTACCTCTCACTTGTAGGAGACATCATGTTTGACATTCATCATCTTATCTCTGGTTACAAACCCAATCGTATCTGGAACACTCAACTGTTTCTTCGTGCTGGAGGCGTAATCAATTTTGGCTTGGATAAAGGTTCTCCACTCATTGGTTTGGGATGGAGCAACACTTTCAAGGTGTCAGACAAGTTGAAGATATACAGTGAGATAGCATATAACGGTGTCTCAAGTGGTTTCACTATGGATTCACGCACAGCCACTGGTGTTGGTTCTGGTTCAAATATGTATTTTGATGCCAATTTAGGTGTACAGTATGATCTCTTCAACAGCCAGTCATCTTCCTCGTCTTCTCCTTATCATAGCCAGTTCAATGATCGTTCTATCTGGACGAATTGGTTTGTGCAGACAGGTGTGGATATGTGTCTATACAATCTCTGTGAGACGGATTTCTCTGACGCGTTTACAAAAGGTCGTACATGGGGAGTTGATGCAGCTCTGGGTCGTTGGTTCTCTCCTGAGATTGGTATCAGAGGCAAACTGAACTGGGAGAATGGTATCATTGAAAACAAGAAACTGGAGTGGCTCCCCTATGATCCTGAAGATGCCAGTTGCTATGATGGTGGAGGCTGTTTCCTTATGAGCTTTGACTTGCTGCTTAGTGCTAAGCACCTTCTTCTGGGATATGTTCCTCATTCCAAGTGGGATATGTATGGATTCTGCCGTATGGGACTGACCAGCAATCGTTCCATAGGATCTTTGTCTCCCATGGTAGGTGCAGGTATCGGATTTACACTTCGTATTAACGACCATCTTAGCATCTATGCCGATTCAGGCTATCAAGGTACTACCAGCGAGTATTTTGGTGATATTTCCTGGAGTGGCGCTACGGGTAATGCCTTCAATGGCATCTGGGACTTCAACATTGGACTGCAGATCAATCTAGGCTCAATGTGGTAATATTGAACACTCACATTACATGATCCAAATACATACTTTATGAAACATATTTCTATTCTTTCCTGCATTGCAATAGCCACAACGATGATTGTGAGTTGTTCAAACCGTGCCTACCGTGAAACTGATCAAGGCATTATTGTCAAGGTGAATAATTCATTCTACTCAGAAATAACTGAAGCACGATCACCCAAGTTAGTTCGTCTTCAGGTTCTGGGCAACAAGATTATCCACGTTTCTGCAACGGCAGAAGATAGCTTCAAGGACAAGGAAAGTCTGATTGTCATTCCCCAGGAAGTGAAGACGCCATATTCCGTGTCTCAGCAAGGCGACACTATCACCGTATCTACCAGTGCTATTAATGCCTCAGTGCTTTGTTCTTCGGGCGAGGTGTGGTTTACAGACTCTCTAGGTAATATCATCCTGCAGGAGAAGCAGGGTGGAGATGGAGGTAAACT
>DCIS01000148.1:0-1898 GCA_002317475.1 Prevotellaceae bacterium UBA1720
ACCCTTTGCTGGACAGGCATGCAAGCACAGACAGAGAAACCATTCGTCATTCCGGCTTTGCACTCATGGAAGGCAAGCAATGGTCAGTATCCTGTGAGCAAAACGCAGCAGATCATCTACAACGATGAGGTGCTACAGCCTGCCGTACAGTTGCTGAACAGCGTACTGCATGCTCACACCAACACCCAACCAACAACCATTCTGCAGAAGAATGCCAAGGCAGATCAGACCATCATCCTGCAGTTAGCCAAGCAGAAGAACCTGGGCAAGGAGGGCTACGAACTGAACATCACACCTACTGGAATTGTGGCTAAGGCACAGACCGCACAGGGTATGCTTTGGGCTTGCCAGACCATCAACCAACTGATTGACAATGAAGGATATATTGCTTGTGGTAAGACCACTGACGTACCCGAATATCCCCTTCGTGGTTTTATGATTGACTGTGGTCGCAAGTACATCCCCATGTCTTACCTCTACGAGACGGTGCGTTGTATGTCTGCCCTGAAGATGAACACCTTACAGGTTCACCTCAACGACAACGGTTTTAAGAAGTATTTCCATAAGAATTGGGATGAGACATACGCCGCTTTCCGTCTGGAGAGTGACTACTTCCCCGAACTGACAGCTCGTGACGGATTCTATACCAAGGCAGAGTTCCGCAAGTTCGTGCTCTGGGCAGAGACACAGGGCGTGGAAATCATCCCTGAGATTGATGCTCCAGCACACTCTTTGGCCTTCGTACATTTCCGTCCTGAATATGGCAATGAGGAGTTTGGTGTCGACCATCTCGACCTTTTCAATCCCAACGTCATTCCCTTCCTCGATTCACTTTACAGCGAGTATTTGGGTGGCAAGGAACCCGTCTTTGCAGGTCCACGCGTACATATTGGAACAGATGAGTACAGCAATCGCAAACAGGAGACCACAGAGAAGTTCCGCGAGTTTACCAACCACTACATCCGTCTCGTAAAACAGTATGGCAAGAAACCCGTGGTGTGGGGTTCACTCACCTGGTCAAAGGGTGAGACTCCTGTTGACGTGGAGGACGTACTGATGGACATGTGGAGCAATGACTTCGCACAGCCCGACTCAATGAAACAACTTGGTTATCAGATGGTAAGCATCCCTGACGGATGGACCTACATCGTTCCTGCCGCAGGCTACTACTATGACTATCTGAACATACAGTTGCTCTACGATCGTTGGACACCAGCCAATATCAATGCCAAGGTTTTCCCTGAGCACGACCCACAGATTGAGGGTGGTATGTTTGCTGTTTGGAACGATGTCTGTGGCAATGGCATCAGCACTTTCGACATCTTCCACCGTGTACGTCCAGCCATGCAGGTGATTGCCGAGAAGTCATGGAGCAGCACCGTGAAGGATAAGACATACGAGGAGTGGATCAACTGCACACCTATGGTTCCTGATTACCTGAACACCCTGGTAGGCAATCCTGTTCCCCGTAGTTCAAAGGCAAAAGAGGCCATCTGCCGTGAGGTGCGTCCCAATATCCCCTTGACCTTCAGCGGAAGTGATTTCAAGGACTTTACACTCAATGAGTTAGGATATGACAAGAGCGTCACCTTCCGTATCACCATGGCAAAGGAGAAGAAGGGAACGGCATTGACCCTGAACGATGATTGCGAGTTCTACCTGGCCGATCCTGTCACGGGTCGTATGGGCTATGCTCGTGATGGCTACCTCTTCAGTTTTGATTATGCCTTGCGATCCGGTGAGACACATGACATTACCCTCACCTGTACCAATAAGGCTACATCACTCTATATCGATGGCAAACTCTTCCAGACCTTAGGTTATGATGAGCGTCTTGCTGCCGACCAGAAGCCCTATAACATTGTCCGCACCCTCGCCTTCCCCCTCAAGAAGACGGG
>DCIS01000148.1:1970-14632 GCA_002317475.1 Prevotellaceae bacterium UBA1720
AACTTTTAACCCCTTAAACTTTTAAACTTTTAAACCCTTGTTTCTCGGAGAACTCATATCAATAGCCGTATGCGTGTGCTGGTCAGCCAGTGCATTGTTTGGACAGGTAGCAGCTCGTGGCATCGGTCATGCCATGCCGCTGAATGTCCTTCGTATGGCACTCTCGCTCATCCTTCTATCGTTGTCCATGACATGGGTGTGCGGTGTGCCCTATCCTGCCTATGCTGATGGTGAGACATGGATGTGGCTGACCCTCAGCGGATTGATGGGCTACGTCCTGGGTGACTTCTGCCTGTTCAATGCCTACATCGTCATCGGTGCACGTTTCGGACAGTTGTTCATGACCCTTGCCCCACCCGCAGCTGCCCTTTCGGGTTGGATACTGTTAGGTGAAAGGATGTCACCCATGGCCCTTTTAGGCATGACGATAACCGTATGTGGCATCAGCATGTCTATCCTGGGCAAAAAGGGTGAGGACAACCATCGACACCTGCAGTTGCCCTTGAAAGGCATTCTGTACGGCATCGGTGCTGGTGTAGGACAAGGTGTCGGTCTGGTATTGAGCAAGTTAGGTATAGAGCACTACGAGGAATGTATCAAGACAACGCTCGCTGACGATCCCACACAGATGAGTGACATGCTGGATGCCATGCCCATGTCTGCCACGTTCATTCGTGCCATCACGGGTATCATCTGCTTCAGCATTGCCATGTTCTATGTTCATCAGCAAGGTACGCTGGTCAAGAGTCTGAAGCAAGGTCGACTGATGTTCATCATCCTGCTGGCCACCATCACCGGACCCTTCGTGGGTGTCAGTCTCTCGCTGAAAGCCACCCTCTACACATCGACAGGCATTGCCCAGACCATCATGGCCTGTACACCCATCCTCGTACTATGGCCCTCACACGTCCTCTTCAAGCAGAAAGTCACGTTGAGAGAGGTCGTAGGAGCCATCATCAGCGTCATCGGCGTAGCAATGTTTTTTATATAAGATCTCGATCCATCGAATCCTCGATCCATCGATCCATCGAATCCTCGAAAAATCGAAAAATCGAAAAATCGCAAAAAAACAACCCTTATAAAAATACAAAACATTATGAAGATTAAAAACATTTTGGCCATCTGTTGTCTCGCATTGAGTGCAACCACCATGATGGCACAGAGCATCTCTCCCAGTACGAAGTGGCACTGGCAGGAGGGAACCATCATCGTCGACACTCCCAAACGACCTGCAGGTCAGCAGAGTGTGTTAGGTCTCACTGCACCCAAGATGAAGACCGTACGTGTCGGATTTGTAGGTTTGGGCATGCGTGGTCCATGGGCAGTCATGCGTTTCTGTAACATCCCTGGTGTAGAGATCGTTGCTCTCTGTGACTACGAGGCTGAGCGTGCTGAGAGCTGTCAGAAATACATGCGTGAGAAGGGTCTCGCTCCTGCTGCCGTTTACTCAGGCGAGAAGGGCTATGAGGCACTCTGCAAACGCAGTGACATCGACCTTGTTTACGTAGCTACTGACTGGGATCACCACTTCCCCGTAGCCAAGTGTGCCATGCTCAATGGCAAGCATACCGCTATCGAGGTGCCCAGTGCCATGAACCTCGAGCAGTGCTGGGAACTCATCAACCTTTCTGAGCAGACACGTCTTCACTGCATGATCCTGGAGAATTGCTGCTATGACTATTACGAGATGAATGCCTTGAACATGGCTCAGCATGGCGTGTTCGGTGAGATCGTTAGCGCAGAGGGTGCTTACATCCACAACCTCGATCCCTACTGGGATTCATACTGGCAGAACCCTGACGGCAGTGACAAGGACGCTCTGCATTGGCGTATGAAGTACAACATGGAGAACCGCGGTGACGTTTATGCTACTCACGGCCTTGGTCCCGTGGCACAGTGCCTTGATATTCACCGTGGCGACCGTTTCACTACCCTCGTGGCTATGGACACCAAGAGCGTGCATGGCAAGGAATGGGTGAAGAACAAGACAGGCAAGGACGTGGAGTACCGCAATGGCGACCAGACCACAACCTTGATGCGTACCGCCAATGGTAAGATGGTGCAGATCCAGCACAACGTCATGACCCCCCAGCCCTACAACCGTCTGTTCAAACTCATCGGCGAGAAGGGTTATGCCACCAAGTATCCCGAGGAGCATTTCTCCCTGACAGGCGATGCCGTCAAGAGTGCAGGTATGGCCACCCGTATGGATGACCTCAGCGGTCATAGTTTCATTCCCCAGGAGGCTCAGGACGAACTCGTAAAGAAGTACTATCACCCCATTCTGGAGAAGTACGGCGAACTGGGTCGTGAGATGGGTCACGGTGGTATGGACTTCATCATGGACAGTCGTCTGGTGTACTGTCTGCAGAATGGTCTGCCCCTCGACATGGACGTCTACGACCTCGCTGAGTGGTGCTGCCTTGCCGAACTGGGTACACTCTCTATGGATCATAACTGTGCCTCTGTTGCCTTCCCCGACTTCACTCGTGGCGAGTGGCAGAAGGTGAAGGGCTACCGTCATGCCTACGCTTCAGCTTCTGACGAGGCACAGCAGGAGGCTGATGCCAAGGCCAGCACCGAGGCTCAGAAGTCTGCCGTGGCAGCATGCAAGCTTTGGGATCTCTATGATGCACAGAAGGACGGCAATGCCAAGGCTGTCAAGGCATACCAGAAGGCTCTACTCAAATATAACAAATTATACAACAGATAATTAACAACTCACAACACAATGAAACCAACAATCACAAAAGACATTATCTATATCGGCCAGGACGATGCCGATATCCGCCTTTTTGAGTCACAGTACGTAGTGCCTGATGGCATGTGCTACAACTCTTACCTCATCATGGACGAGAAGATTGCCATCATGGACACCTCGGACAGTCGTACCATGGAGGCATGGAAGGCAGACCTCAAGGAGGCTCTCGCTGGTCGTCAGCCCGACTATCTCGTAGTGCATCATCTCGAGCCCGACCATGCCAGCGGTATCGGTGAGGTTCTCGCCCTTTATCCCGGCATCAAGGTAGTATGCTCTGCCAAGGCACAGACTATGATTCCCCTCTTCTTCCCCGACACCGACATCACCGACCGTGTCATCGCTGTCAAGGAGGGAGACACCCTCTCACTGGGTCAGCACACCCTCACCTTCGTGATGGCACCTATGGTGCACTGGCCCGAGGTGATGGTCAGCTACGACTCCACCGACAAGGTGCTCTTCTCTGCCGATGGCTTCGGTAAGTTTGGCGTCATTGATGCCGACCTCGACGACTGGGCTTGCGAGGCACGCCGTTACTATTTCAATATCTGTGGTAAGTACGGTGCTCCCGTTTCCACCCTCATGAAGAAGGCTGCCGGTCTGGACATTCAGCAGATCCTGCCTCTCCATGGTCCTATCCTCACTGGCGAGAAGTTGGCCGAGGCGCTGCGTCTCTATGGCATCTGGAGTAAATATGGCGTAGAGACCGAGGGTGTATTCATTGCCCACGCATCAATCCACGGTTGCACAGCCGAGGCTGCTGAGAAGTTGGCCGAGATTCTTCGTCAGAAGGGTTGTAAGAAGGTGGCTATCAGCGACCTTTGTCGTGAGGACCAGGCTGAGGCTATCGAGGATGCCTTCAAGTATGGCAAGGTAGTGTTTGCTGCCTCCAGCTACGATGCTGGCCTCTTCCCTCCCATGTATGATTTCATCCATCACCTCCAGATCAAGGCATGGCAGAACCGCGAGGTAGCCATCATCGAGAATGGTTCGTGGGCTCCCTCAGCAGGACGTGTCATGAAGCAGATGCTGGAAGAGATGAAGAACACCACCATCAAGGGCGACATTGTCACCCTGCGTGGTAAGATGAAGGAAAGCGACATTCCTGCACTCGAAGCATTGGCAGAAAGCCTCTCCCCCATCCCCTCTCCCAAATGAGAGGGGTGGCAGGTGTATACTAAATGAACACCTTTTAAGAAACAAAACTTAATAATCACGAAAATAGCGCATCAGAACTGGTGCGCTATTTTTTATTTACTCAAGATAGTTCGTATCTGTTGCTCTATCTCCTTTGCAGTCACGCTGTATGTAGGATTCAACTGCATGAAATTTGTATCGTCGGTAAAGCGAGAACCGTTGGTAAGCATAGAATACAAGTTTTTGGTATGTAGTAAATGACCAGAGTATTTTAATGCCAACTCCACCATCGACTGAAATGCAATACCCTGCTGAAGCAGAGAATAGATATCGTAGTAGTCACGGAAATTGGATCTGCGCATCATGACCTCCATTTTCATTGCACCGATAGATAATAGGTCCGCAGCATAGAGGTTGTTCTGTATATGTACTGGGGCAGACACAGGAGAATATCGGGGACTTGCATAAAACGATACTTTAACACCGGCAACAAGAAATTCCACGTGGTCAATATCCATTAGGTTCATGTGGTCAATCGATGCAACAGTTTCCAACTCCTTCTTGATGTTTGGCCAATCCACTTCCATCTTCTCTGTCTTGGAAGTACGCCATTTCATAAAATCCAGATCCTCGCTCTGACGTTTACCGATTTGAAGTGACAAGGCTGTTCCTCCAACCAGGACGAATGACTTTATACAATCCAACCTGGATATTCGATCAAAGATAAGGCCGGTATGTGGTGCTAATCCTATCATGCTGCAAAGTGATTCCAATAACGCGTTTCCTGTGTCTTGAGGTACTGATCAGGATTCTTTGCGTGGAAATAGTACCATGCAAAGAAGCGATTCAGAGTATACAGATACTCCCCTTGAGGAACCATCCTATGAAGCCATACCTGCTTTACCTTCTTATAACTGTATAGTTCGAATAATTGTTCAATCTCTGGAAGGTCCAGATAAACCATAGTCTTCTCGATAAGCTGTTCATCTGTTGCCTTGTCCCATGAAGCAGAGTCATATGACCAAAAGCAGTTCTCCGCTTTCAATTTCTCCAAAAGGACATTTTTGATCTCTGCTTTATTCATGTCTTTGAAAATTATTAGCGTACAAATCTACACATTATTTTCCAAACAACAGTAATATCACTCGCTATAAATCTCATCTTTAACATTTTTGTGCACTGAATCATGAGAAAATGGCATTTATGTTAACAAGAGACATAGGAAACCACTAGGACTCACATTGTCACCCCTCTCATTTGGGAGAGGGGCCGGGGGAGAGGCTTATTTTCTTTATCTTCAAGTCCTTCTTGTCCGAACTGTTGCCGTAGAACAACTCGTACTCTCCGGGAACAATACCCATGGCATTAGACTGTGCGTCAAAGGTCTCGAAGCAATCCTTGTCCAGGGTGATGGTGGCAGTCTTTGTCTCGCCTGCCTTCAGGGTGACACGAGCATAGCCACGAAGGCTCTTGATGGGACCTTCCACATCATCAGTACGACGCAGGTAGACCTGTACAACCTCAGTACCTTCACGCTTGCCTGTGTTCGTCACGGGGACAGTCAAGGTCAGCTTGTCACCCTTGATGGGTGAAAGGGTGTTAGTGTTGAGCTTTGCCTCGCCGATCTCAAAGGTAGTGTAGCTTAGTCCATAGCCGAAGGGATAGAGGGGAGCATCCTGCAGGTAGCGATAGGTACGATTCTTCATGCTATAGTCTTTGAAGTCAGGCAATTGCTTTACGCTCTTGTAGAACGTCACAGGCAACTTGCCACTGGGATTGTAGTCGCCATAGAGCACATCGGCGATGGCACGTCCACCCTCCTGTCCTGGATACCATGCTTGCAGGATGGCATCACAACTCTCGGTCTCAGGAACCAAGGCCATAGCCGAACCCGAGAAGTTGACGAGGATCACCTTCTTGCCGGCCTCGTGCAGGGCCTTAAGGAACTGTCGCTGAACGGCAGGCAGTTCGATGTCCGTACGGTCTCCACCAGCAAATCCAGGCAGGTCTACGGGCATCTCCTCACCCTCCAAGCCTGCCGAGATACCACCAGCAAAGATCACCGTATTAATGCCTTCCAGACGTTTGATCAGGGCAGCATAGTCCACTGTGTTCTCCACACCGATATTCACCCTGATGTTGGCATTGTAGGTTGGGATATGTGCAAAACGGATGGTGATGTGATACTCCTTACCCTTTTCTGCGTCGAAGAAGTTGCGTGTGTCCGTGGTGCGCCATGTACGGTGATGCACCATTGACTTGCCGTCCACCAGCACCTCAAAATCACTTACCGACTCCACGTCCAGCAGCACCTTACCCGTCTGCTCGGGCTTGAAGATAGTTTCGTAAACAGCAGAGAAATCCGTGAGATTCACGCCAGGAGCAAACTGATGCTGTCCGAAGGTTGTCTCATAGATGGGTTCGGTATGCTGACGGCTTGCTACGGGGTCACCTTCCCACTTCGTATTGTTCCAGAAGGTGCCATGGAAACCCTTCTTGCCATAGATCGAGCACTGGTCGTAGTATGAGGTCAGCACCTGATCGCTCACCTTGTCACAGCCCTGGAAGGCAACGGCACATTTCTTGCCCACCTTCTCCTTGATACCGAAGAGCAGGGATGCCGTGGTGTTGGGCGTACCGTTGTAGTTACCCCACATCAGCACCTGGTCGTTGAAGTTCGGACCAATCACAGCCACGCGTTCACCCTTTGCCAATGGCAGGGCATTGTTGCGGTTCTGTAGCAGGGTCATGGTCTGGCGAGCCATCTCGAGTGCCGTCTGCTTGTGTTCCTTGCAGCTCAGCAGTTCGGGACCTAACTTGCTCCAGCTATTCAATTTAGGGTCATCCATCTCGCCCAGTTCGAAGCGTCCCTCCATCAGACGGATGACGTGCTTGTCCACCTCTTCCTCGGTGATCAGTCCCATCTTCACAGCCTCGGGGATGCTCTTGTACACGTAGTTGTAGCCACATTCTACGTCCGTACCGGCAATGGTTCCGACTTTAGCAGCATGACGGGGTGTCGAACTGGTCTTATGGCTCTCCCAGAAGTCGGTGATGGCACCACAGTCTGACACTACCATGTATTTGAATCCCCATTCATCACGCAGAATCTGCTGCAACAGACGGGTGCTGCCACAGCAAGGCTCGTCATCCCAACGCTGGTAGGCACACATCACCTCCCTCACGTCACCCTTCTGCACAGCGTCCTTGAAGGCAGGCATATAGGTTTCCCAGAGGTCGCGTGGCGTCACATCATTGATGTTGTCACTGTGGCGCGTGCTCTCGGGTCCGCTGTGCACGGCATAGTGCTTGGCACAGGCATACAGCTTGCGGTATTTCGTGTCCGATGGTCCTTGCAGACCCTTGATCACCTGCACACCCATGCGTGAGGTCAGGAAGGGATCCTCGCCGTAGGTTTCCTGTCCACGTCCCCAGCGTGGGTCGCGGAAGATGTTGATGTTGGGAGTCCATACAGAAAGGCTGTGGAAACGCTGGTCCTCATGCCCAGTGGCCAGCCATTCGTTGTAGGCTGCACGTCCTTCCGTGCTCACCTGGTCAAACACCTTATATACCATGGGTTCGTTGAAACTGGCTGCCATGGCTATGGGTTCGGGATACACCGTCACGTTGCCCATATTGGCAATGCCGTGCAGAGCCTCGCTCCACCAGTTGAACTTCTTGATTCCCAGACGTGGAACAGCCTCCGAGATATCCAGCATCACCAGGCTCTTCTCCTCCAGCGTCATACGACTCACGATGTCCTTGGCGCGCTCATTGGGCGAAAGTTTTGGATTCTGATAGGGCAACATTTGTGCCTGTCCCGTCAACGAGCAGAGTACGAAACCACAAAGTAAGATTGTCTTTTTCATTCTTTCTATATTAGATTATTGAAGATTCTTCTACAAAAGTACACATAATTTTTGAAATATAGCAAAAAAGAGCCTCTATTTCTTCGTAAGTTCAATTTTTATCGGATTCATCGGTGTTTTTTATTCTACATAGAGATATTGTTACATCAAAGCATACACAGATTTTACATGAAATCAACCTCATGTTAAAACAAATATATAAATATTACGTGTATATGTGCACGCACGTCGATTATTTTTTTTATTTTTGCATCCTGTTTTTAAGGTACATCTTATATGTTTATGATGCAAACTCTGACTACAAATCTGCAAATCGAATATACCGCAGAGTATTTCTTTAGTCTCTCTCTCGTTGGAGCAGCACTGGTAAATATTGTGCTGGCATTCATGCTATTGTTCGACTCCAACAACTATCTCTACACCGAGACACCACGTTATCTGCGCGCACGTCGACTGACGGGTGCTTCGCTCATGGTGTTCGCAGCAGGCTTCCTCCTTCACTGGTGGTTCATGCCACACTTCACCAATCTATTGCTGGGGAAGGCGCTCTCCTTCTCATATTTCCATATCGGTGGAGTGTTGTTCTCGATGAGCCATACAGGTCTTATCGACCGTCATTACTTCACCCGACAGGTTATCGTACGCGACGTCACAGTGCTTACCGTCTCGCTCTGCATCTATTGGGCCAATGCCTTCATAGGCAACACTACGCTCACCTATATTGGTTCGGCACTCTTCTTCCTGCACATTGGATACCTCACATGGGTGTTCTACAGCCATTTCCTGCGCATCTACCGCCAGTTGGGCCACTACGCTGACTACCTTCCCAACGACACCGACCACGAGGTGCTGTGGCTGCATTATTCCTGCCATCTCATCATCGCCTTCGGCATCGGAGGCATGCTGTGCACAGTGGTTTTCCATGATGCCACCTTGCCCTTCACCATCCTGCTGCTCCTGGGCACTGCCATCTTCAGCTATATCTACAAGGCGCTCGACAGTTTTGGTTTCATTGCCATTGAGGCTGAGGGTAACCTGCGTGAGAGTGAGGAGTATGTAAACAATGATGAATCTGACTCCACCCCGACCCTGGCTGCAGAAGGAGGGGGGACAGAATGTATCAGTAACCACATATACGAGAAAGCAAAGATAAACATTGAGCGATGGGTCACCGAGCGTCATTATACAAACCCTAAGCTTACCATCCAAGATGCCATCAGTCAGATGGGTATCACAGAACAGATGCTCAACCTTTATCTTGAGTATCACACCGACAAGCCAGGCTATCGCCAGTGGCTCTCCTTCCTGCGTGTGGAGGAGGCGAAGCGCCAGATGCTCCTTCACCCCAACTATTCCCTTCAGTCCATCGCCGATGAATGCGGATATGCCAGCAGCAGCAGCCTCGCCCGTGCCTTCAAGAACCTGGAGGGCATGACTCCTGCGGAATGACAGAAGAAGCAATGTTCCCCTGACACGGAGACGACCAACTCGATTGATATAATCGATCCATCGATCCATCAAAACATCGAAATATCGAAAAAATAAAATATAATCAACAATGAAACAGAAACAAAGATTTCTACTCCCGCTACTCATGGCCGTGGTCATGATGGCGATGAGCCCGAAGGGAATGTTTCATTTCACAATATAAGAAAATAGATATAATGGCAAAGAAATTCGAGATACGAAATAGTACGGCTGAGTTCCTTATCTTCATGGCCGAGGGTAAGGAAGATGGTGTTGAGGTTATGTATGCCGATGAAAATATCTGGTGTACCCAGGATGCTATTGCCCAATTGTTTGACAAGGGAAGATCTACTATAACAGAACATCTATCCAATATCTTCAAGGAAGGAGAACTGGACAAGGATTCAGTATGTCGGAAATTCCGACGGACTGCCTCTGATGGAAAACCATACAACACTCAGTTCTATAATCTGGATGCTATCATAAGTGTCGGCTACCGTGCTAACTCCCGTCGTGCCACACAGTTCCGCCAGTGGTGCACATACGTGCTTCGCCAGTATGCCATCCGTGGTTATGTCATTGACAAGAAACGCATGGAGAATGGCGCATTCATCGGCGTTGACTACTTCGAACAACTGTTGGAGGAGATACGCGAGATACGTCTCTCGGAGCGTAACTTCTACCAAAAGCTCACCGATATCTATGCCACAGCCATCGACTACAATCGCGATGCACCTACCACACGTGAGTTCTTCAAGAAAGTGCAGAACAAGATGCACTATGCTGTGCATGGACACACGGCTGCCGAGCTCATCGTAGAGCGTGCCGATGCTGACAAGGAGCACATGGGGCTCACTACATGGGCAAAGGCTCCCGACGGAAAGATCATCAAGTCAGACGTAAGCATAGCCAAGAACTACCTCCGTGAGAATGAACTGCAAGCACTCGGCCGCCTCGTCAATGCCTATCTCGATTTAGCCAAGGACATGGCAGAACGTCACATCCCGATGACGATGGAAGATTGGGCAAAGCGAATAGACAAATTCCTTGACGCCACAGACAGAGAGATTCTCCAGAATACAGGCCGCATCACGGCAGAATATGCCAAAGAGTATGCAGAGACGGAGTTTGAGAAATACCGCGTAATCCAAGACCGCCTGTTCCGCAGTGACTTCGACAAATTGAATGGCGATGGTCACATACCCGAACTCCCATTCGATGATAACCAACTAGATTGATAAGTAAGTAATCAAAATTATTTTTATAATGCCTAAATAAGTGTGTTCCATATTATATATACCCTCTTTTGCGCATCTTTTTGTCTCATTATCAGTCACTATGCCCGCATAGATCCTTCTAATGGAGGCAAAAATCTGCATCAAAATAGAGCATATCTAATAATAAACTAATTTTGATCACTTACTTAACGAAAAAAATAACATATTCAAGATAACACAATGAAACAGAAACGAAGATTTCTACTCCCGCTACTCATGATGGTTGTCATGATGGCGATGAGCCCAATGAGGATGTGGGCAGCAGGTAATTTAACGATCAATAAAGACGATAATATCATAATCTCTGAGAATGATACTTATGAAAATATCGATTTTTATGGTGGCACGCTTACTATAGCTTCGGGGGTTAATGTGTCCGCACAAAATGTTTACGTTGAAGAAGGGGCATCTTTTACTATAGAATCAGGAGCCACTTTGTCAGCAACAAGTCTTTGTATAAGTGGTGGTATGACTATCAACTACGGCACCATATATAGTATAATAACTCTTTCTGCAAACCTTTGCTTCGCCAATCATGGAACGATAGTTGGTGATATTGTTGGAAATGATTTTTCTTGTTATAACACAGGCAACCTTGATGAAGCAGAAGTAATTAATGGAAGCATAGCAAAGTGTTGGCATAGCGCCACAGAGGGCAATGGCACCCACGTGGATGCGACTTGTACTTCACCTGGCGGTACGCAGAGTGGTAAATGCAGTGTATGCGGTTATATCGGATTCATTGCCGATCCTACTAATTATCCTGCTCTGGACCATGATTTCCCAACAGACTACACCAACGGCATAAAAGCATGTTCGCGCTGCCACGAAAAGGATTATCAGGAAGCTCTTCAGGTGACTGCCGAGAACTACTCTTCGCTTGGCCTTACAGCCGATAACTACACAGCTTTCGATAGCTACTATGCCATCACCAATGCTGGTCAGCTCTACTGGTTGCGCGACTTTGTGAACAAATCTACATCCAACCAGTCAGCTATGGCTGTGCTCACCGCCGACATCGTAGTCAACGATGGTACTTTTGCTGCTGACGGTACCTTCACTCCTGTCGGTGAGACAAATGCGTCTACACCTCTCGACTGGAGTCCAATCAGCAGTTTCAACGGTACCTTCGATGGTAACGGACATATCATCAGTGGCTTATTTGTAAAGAATAATAACTGGGAATATGCTCTGTTCGTTACATGTGGCAACTCAAGCCAGATAAAGAATCTTGGAATTACGGATTGCTATATTGATTGCGCTTTTGGCACAAACGCTTCTTTGTGCATGACGAACAACGGTCTGATTACCAATTGCTACACAACGGGAACAGTAAAAGCAGTCACAAATTGTAGCTCTGGTTTTTGCTACAATAACTACGGCACCATCAGCAACTGCTATTCCATTTGTAAGGTTACCACAGGAGGAGCCGGAGCAGCAGGACTGTGCTACAGTAATTCTGGCACCGTCACCAACTGCTACACAACCCATGCTCCTATAATATTCAGTAATAATGAAACAGACGGTGCCAAGGCATACTATGTTGAAGGCAATGTTGACTCCGATAAGTTCGCCAAAGGTGAGGTAGCCTATAAGCTCAATGGCTCGGTCGATGAACAGGGCACATGGTCGGAAGGCACAGGAACACCAGTGTGGTACCAGCGTTTAGGCGAGGGAGGCGACAGCAGTCCAGCGCTCAAGTCAACTGGCAACAACACCGTATTTTATGGTTATGCGAATTGTGAGGCAACTGAAAAGACATATGCCAACTCAACACTGCGTGAGACACCTCTGCACGACTATACGACTCTCGGTGAAGCTCCCGAGGATAATGGTCTATACCAGGTCCTCTGCGCCAATAACCCTGCGCATAATAAGCAAAGCGCGAAGGCTATCAAGGACTATGCTCCTAATGCTAGAGGCTTCGCTAAGCACCTCGAGCTGACGGAGAGTGAGGACAATAAATGCTCAACCTCTGAGCCTATCGCCCTGACTGATGCTAACCAGTTCAAGGACGTGAATGTAACATTCACCACTGGGGCTGCTCCTACCTACACTCGCACGATGACAACCGAGTGGGGAACCCTTGTGCTGCCATTCGAAATCTCTGCTACACAGAGCGGATTTGTGTTCTACAACATCGCTGAGATCGTG
>DCIS01000045.1 GCA_002317475.1 Prevotellaceae bacterium UBA1720
CCAGTCGGTTCCTTTCAATGAGAAACGCTGTGGCATAGGACAGAACGGACGGCAGCAAACCATCTGCGTTAGCAACACAAACGACATAGTGCTCACGGTGAATGCGTGCATCATCTGCCATGTGAAATGGTGTCCCATCCAGGCAGCAACCCATCCGCCACCCACGATAGCAGTCAACAGAATGATGTGGAGCACGGGGAAGAACACGGCAAAGTCACGCTTGGGCGTAATCCACAACTGAATGTTGCTCATACACTCGAATGTTCCTTGTATCTTAGCAATTCCTGCCACAAAACACGCCACCATGAGCACAGACATCGAATGGCTGTGCTTAGTGATGATGTTGCAGATGCCCATCACGATTGCAGAAGTGCACAAGAGCTGCTGATTGGTGAAGCGGAACTTCATGCGGAACAGCATCGGAAACCACACCGCCATACCTGCTAATGTGGCGTAAAGCAAAAATATGACATCTTCGATCATGAAATTGGTTGTACCACGAATCTCGTCAAGAGCACCAAGATACATTGCTCCCGAGAACTGAAAGCAGAGGGCTGTCAAGACGTAAATCCATGGTTGCAACCTCCGAGGCACCCATCCCTTCATCATAGGCATGAAGAAACCTTTGCTGGGAGGTGGCGGAGGTGCCTTCATCAGAAATTCAGTCAGTCGTCCCATTATTCTTCCACTTTACAGATTACGTTATATCCACCGTGAAGTTTATCCTGTTGGTCGTGTGCATCAAGTTTTACACGCACAGTAACTCGCTGTTCCACCTTGACAAAATTACCCGTTGCATTATCAACAGGAATAAGCGAGAAGGCACTTCCTGTAGCATCGGAGATACGCTCCACCACACCAGTATATTCCACATCGGGCACAGCATCAGCCGTGAAATGCACCCTATCACCAACCTTTATATTATGCATCTGCGACTCCTGATAGTCAGCCTCCACCCATTTCTCGCTGCTATCAACAATGCTAACCATTGTCTGACCAGGGTTAACCAACTGACCAGCATGAATATCCTTCGCACCAACTACTCCATCGCATGTGGCAATGATGTAGCAATACGACAGATTCAGACGGGCTATCTCCACCTGTGCACGAGCCAGTTCGATGGTAGCCTCTGAAGCCGAGAGATGATGTCCTTGCTCAGCAACAACGGCTGTCTGGGTGTTGCGAGAACGAAGTGCCTGTTCATATCCTGCTTTGGCACTCAGATAACCTGTATGCACGTTGTCATACTGCTGCTGGGTGACTGCATCCTGCTGGAGCAATTTTGCGAAACGCGCATCCTCACGCTCTGCATTCTCCATCTGCACGCGAGCCGCTTCTATGCCAGCCTCAGTAACGCTGATACTGGTCTTGGTGGTGTTGATACTGCTTGCTGTACCCTGAGAGCCACGTTGGGCACGTGCCAGATCAGCCTCTGCCTGAGCCAGACGAAGACAGAACTCAGCATCCTCGATAATAACGAGTGTATCGCCCTTTTTTACTTCTTGAAACTCTGCAAATCGAACCTCACGGATAAAGCCCTGCACACGACAGTTCTGTGGCACGATGTTCTGGCAGACACGAGCATTGTCGGTCACTTCTCCGCCTCCGAAATGCATGAACTGGCTAGCAGCATAAAAGGCACCTCCGGCTATGCAGAGGACGACTATCGTATTGTAGACAAAATATGTAATTTTATTCTTTTCCATCATAGTTTTCGTTATTCTAAAGTGTATTTGTTATATATTTAAGTTTGTAATAGTTATATAGCATGTTGATGCGTGCGTTGACCAATGCCATATCGGCAGATAGCTTCATATTAGAGGCGTCAAGCATATCTGTAAGTAACGCGAGGTCGTTGTCATAACGGTTCCTGACAACAGCATAGTTCTGGTCAGCAAGTTCCACCTGTTTCTCCTGGGTACTGACCTCCACCGAACTTGTCAGCAGATTGGTATAGCTGGCTTGTACTCCATTCTCAATCCCCTCACGAGCCAACTGTTCACTTTCACTTGCCTGCATGTTTTCGTGCTTGGATTTACGGATAGCATGATTGTTCTTCCAAAGGTTCGAGAGGTTGTACTTCACACCAATGCCCACAAACCATACATTCACATTGGCATCCTTTGGTATCAAGTCATTGGTGTAAGGACCGAACAAATGGTTTTCTACAACCACAGCCAACGATGGACGGGATGCAGCACGGGTGTTCCTGACTTTCTGCTTTGACATTTCTGTGGCTAATGATGCCTGACGGACACCTATATTGTTTTCCGATGCTGTCTGTTGCCACATATCTTCAGAGGCAAGTGCCTTGAGCTCCGTAGCTTCCTCATCGAGCGACTGGGCATCCATCTCAAAGTCCTCGCCCAGATGTAAGGTTGTTCTAATCTGATGGCAGATAATGGCTTGCGCATCCTTCAGTTGCACCTCAGTAAGCAGAAGGTTCTGCAATTGCAATTCGTATCGGGTGATGTCATTACTCAGAACCGTTCCTTGCTCTTTGCGCGCCTTCATCTGCTCAATCACCTTCTCCGTCAGTTCTATGTTCTTCGCTATCACCTGACTCTGGTTCTGCAGTTTGCAGAAGTCAAGGTAATACCCTGCAAGCAGAAAACGCACTTCCTGACGGTTCTTCTCTACATCAAGTTCTGCCAACTGACGACCTATCTTTGCCATCTCTATGCCTGAGCGTATAGCTCCACCGGCATATATCACCTGACTTGCCTGAGCCGTGAAACTGTTGCCCCAGTGAGGTGTCGGTTGTTTGCCGTTAACCACCTGCTGAGGACCCAATCCTGGGACGACATACTCCGTAGTACCACCCGTAGAGAACCCTCTGGACATCATTACGGCATTGCCCGTGTAAGAGCCTTTAAGACTGAATTCAACACTTGGCAGCAAAGCCGACTTAGCAGATGCCACCCCTTCTTCCGCAGCCTTCAATGCCACCTCGCTGACCTTGACACGCTGACTCTGCTTGTCAGCAAGTTCAAAGAGCGACTGAAGACTCATCCTTTGCTGTGCACATGCAGGCACACAGCAACTTACCCCGACAGTCATCGTGACAGCCAGAGTACAAAATAACCTGTGATTCATCAAAAATGTGTATTTGTTGCTCATTATTCGTCTAAATATATTCCTTCCCTCGGAAATACGAATAATGAACCTTAATGGCTCGGACAAACACATGTTTGCCACAATGCGCTACAAACCTCTCTTGTCAGGGAAATACAAGAGAAGAATTTCGAACACTATTAATTGCGAAATCCTATTTTCGTGTGCAAAGATACGAAAAAAAATGAAAAAATGGTGTTACAGGTGACCAAAATAATTCACATTCATTTTCTCTTGTTTATGGGAATTTGCGTAACTTTACATCGCATTTTACGAAACTAAAAAAAATAGTATAGTATGATAACAGTCAAAAGCATTCTAAAAGACTGGACGCTGCCTCTCAGTATGGCTGTAGGTACAGTCAGTTACATAGCTCTTACACAGATTGAAGCGTTACATGATACTAAGGTGACACTGGCAGCTACTGTACCCTATCTCCTGCCATCACTCATCTTTGTCATGCTGCTTTTCAGCTACTGCAAGATTGAGCCTCGCGACCTGAAACCGCGTCTCTGGCACCTGTGGCTCACACTCATTCAGATGGCAGAAGTGGCTGTCATGGTATGGTGGCTCAGGAACAATGAACAAAGTGAGTGGCGACCACTTGCCGAGGCTTGGCTTGCCGTCTTCATTGCCCCTATGGCTGCAGTAGGAGCAGTTGTGACACAAAAGATAGGAGGCAACGCAGCAACGGCAACAACATACACCATCATCTCGAGCACATTAACTGCCATTGCCGTTCCGCTTGTTTACCCGTTGGTAGAACCAGGAATGAACATGACCTTCGTGGAACTGTTCCTCAAGATACTGTCACGCGTATTCCCTACCATCATGGCACCATTGGCTATTGCTTTGCTCATGAAATGGATTGTACCTAAGGCACATAGATTCGTGGCGGAGAAGTCAAAGGATTACAGTTTCTATCTCTGGGGAATATGCACAGCCGTCAACACGGCACAGATCATCCGGAGCATCGTCTCTTCACCAGGTTCTGGCATCATGGTTGTGTGGATATGCGCAACGGTAGGTGTTATTGTCTGTATCCAGTTCATCGTCGGCAAGCACATTGGTACTGTAAATGACGACACAATTGCAGCTGGTCAGGGATTGGCTCAGAAGAACACCGTCCTCTCCATCTGGATGGCAATGTCGTTCCTCAACCCACAGGCCGCTATAGGTCCTGGTGCATGCCTTCTGTGGCAGAATGTCTTCAACAGCTGGCAGATATGGGATTATCAACGAAAGAAATGAATATTATGAACGACAAACGAATTGTATTTATTGACTACATTCGTGTGGTGGCATGTTTCCTGGTAATGCTGGTTCATGCAAGTGAGAATTTCTATGCTGCTGATGCCTCGGGATTGGCTGGTAATGTGTCTATGCTTGCCAATGAGCAGAACCGTTTCTGGGTGGCACTCTATGATGGTGCCTTGGGCAGAATAAGCGTTCCTCTGTTTATGGTTGTAAGTGCCTTTTTGCTTGTGCCTGTCAAAGCTGGAGTAAGCATGGGTGAGTTCTACACAAAGAGGTTCAAGCGCATCCTGCCACCTATGATTGCGTTCATGTTGCTCTATACCTTCCTGCCCCTACTCTGGGGACAGATGTCGTGGGAACAGTCATGGAATGACTTCAAGATGTTGCCATTCAACTTCCCTTCTATGGCTGGACATCTTTGGTTCATGTATCCGTTGATTTCACTCTACCTCATCATACCTGTTGTCTCTCCTTGGTTGGAAAAGGCATCTGCAAAGGACGAACGACTATTCCTTGGTATCTTTGTACTATCCACATTCGTTCCATGGCTCACACGCTTCGTGAGTGCCGAACTCTGGGGCAACTGTTTCTGGAACCCCTACTTCGGCATGCTGTACTATTGTTCAGGATACCTTGGTTATCTTGTCATGGCACATTATATCCGTGTACACCTTGACTGGAGTCGCGAGAAGAAGATGCGCATGGGAGCATTGATGTTCCTTGTTGGTGCCTCGTTTACAGGATGGTCATTCTGGGTGGCAGGTATTCCGGGCAAAGTGATAGAGACACCGATGCTCGAATGGTCGTGGGAGTTCTGCACACCTAATGTGCTTTGTGCAACTGCAGGTGCATTCCTCCTGTTCTCATGCATTGAGCAGAAAGAGGCACCACGATGGATTACAGGCATATCAAAACTATCATTCGGCATGTATCTGATGCACTTGTTCTTCCTGAGCAATATCGCCCCAATATTCGTAGCAGGCGATCAGGCAAACCCATTGATACCTGTATGGGCAGCCATCCCTTGCATAGCTGTTCTTACTTTTATTTGTTGTGCAATAACATCCAAGTTCCTCAGTTTGCTGCCAGGAAGCAAATGGGTTATCGGCTAAATCGTCAATCAATAAAAGACAGCGAGTCCACTTCCCGAAATTCTGGTTATTCTTCCGCAAATTGAGGTAAGGGCTATTTTATGAGGACTTCGTACATTTGCATACATATTTTTAACATCAAAAAATGTACAGCAATTATGAAACGCTTATTCTCTCTCCTACTATCCATGCTTGCTATCGTGAATGTGATGGCAGCATGCAGCAATGAACCTCAGACACAGGTTTCCGCTGAAGGAAAAATCACAAACGGTAAGACACTTGTGGCTTACTATAGTTTTACGAACAACTGCAAGACTATTGCCACGGAAATCGGCAAGCAAGTGAGTTGTGACATCATAGAGATTCAACCTGCAGAGGAAGGACTTGACTATGCAGCAAACAACTACGCTATCGGTTCTTCGCTCATAGCTGCCATACGAAACAACCCGACAAGCGAGAGCAGCTATCCTGCTATCAAGGACATTAATGTCAATGTGGCTGACTATGATAATATCATCATCGTCACGCCTCTGTGGTGGAGTCAGATGGCAGCACCTATGCAGACTTACCTCTTCCACAATGGAGCAAAGATGACGGGTAAGAATGTAGGTCTTATTGCTTCAAGT
>DCIS01000153.1 GCA_002317475.1 Prevotellaceae bacterium UBA1720
TACAATGTACAATTTGCCGTCCGGAGACTACGGAGTTAAAAGGTAAAAATTAAAAGGTAAAAGGTAAAACGCCATTCGGAGCCTACGGAGTTAAAAGTTAAAAATTAAAAGGTAAAACGCCATTCGGAACAGAATAATAAAAAAGGGAGCCTATCAGCAATGATAGGTTCCCTTTTGTTTATTATGTTGTCAGAACCAAAGAACATGGTTATCGATGATACCTTTGATTGCCTTTACTTCTTCGTCCGAGAAAGCAAGGTTATCAAGTGTGGCAAGGTTATTGTCAAGTTGTGCGACAGATGATGTGCCTATGATACAAGATGTGACACGCTCATCGTGGAGAACCCACGCAAGTGCCATCTGGGCTATGCTCTGACCGCGTTGCTTGGCAATGGCGGCAAGTGCCTTGACAGCCTCAACACGCTCTGGTGTGACCTGTGACTGCTGAAGGAAACCGCTACTCTTTGCCGCACGACTATCGGCAGGTATGCCATTATCATATTTGCCTGTGAGAAGTCCCTGTGCAAGTGGCGAGAAACAGATGACACCACTACCATTGTCTGCTGCTACCTGGAAGTTTGCATTCTTTGCCTTCGGGTCAAACATAGAACAACGGTACTGAGAGAGCAAGCATGGTACCTTTGCCTCACGAAGAATATCGTAACATTGCTGCTGAAGATGTGGCGGATACTTTGATATACCCACATAGAGGGCCTTTCCCTGACGAACAATGTCAATGAGTGCCTGCATAGTCTCCTCGATAGGTGTCACGCCATCATAACGGTGACTATAGAAGATATCAACATACTCAAGTCCCATACGCTTAAGACTCTGATCGCAAGATGCTATTAGGTTCTTACGAGATGAACCGTCACCATACACTCCTGGCCACATCTCGTGACCTGCCTTGGATGCTATGAACATCTCATCACGATGTGATGCAAGGTTGTTCTTGAGTATACGACCGAAGTTTGACTCAGCACTGCCTGGTACAGGACCATAGTTGTTTGCCAAATCGAAATGACATATACCGGCATCGAATGCCTTAACTACCATCTGTGTGGCAGTACTGAAATCATCAACTGAACCGAAGTTGTGCCAAAGGCCTAAAGAAAGGACTGGGATCTGTACCCCGCTGTGTCCACAGTATTTGTATTGCATAATAAAGAAACCGCACCAAGCCCAGCCCCTCACCCCCTTCCCCTCTCCCCATAGGGCGAGGGGTGACTAATGCAATTAGCAGATGAAGATTTGTTCTAGGTTGTTTTAGTTAGTAAATATTGGTTGCAAAGATATATATTTTTGGTGATTATCGTTATCTTTGCACCATAAATAGACAATCAGAATGAAAAATAAGGATGAAAAAGACTGCATAAGGATAAAAGGTGCACGCGTCAACAACTTAAAGAATGTGGACGTGGACATTCCCCGTGACAAGTTTGTGGTGATAACCGGCGTCTCAGGCTCCGGTAAGTCGTCGCTTGCCTTTGACACGCTATATGCCGAGGGACAACGCCGATATGTGGAGAGTCTGTCTACCTACGCCCGTCAGTTCATGGGACGAATGGGTAAGCCGGAATGCGACTTCATAGAGGGCATCCCACCTGCCATTGCCATCGAACAGAAGGTGACAAGCCGCAATCCTCGTTCGACAGTGGGAACAACGACAGAGATATATGACTATCTCCGTATGCTCTATGCCCGTGCTGGTCACACCTTCTCCCCTATCTCTGGTTGCGAAGTAAAGAAGCACACTCAGGAGGACATTACCGAGTGTATGCTCTCCTACCCTGAAGGAACACGATTCATGGTTCTCACTCCTCTCATCCCTCGTAGCGGAAGAACAGTGGAGGAGCAGCTTGAGATGGATATGAAACAGGGATTTGCCCGCATATCCGTTGACGGCAAGGTCATCACCATAGATGAGTTCCTTCAGACAAAAACTTCATACAAGGATTTATATCTTGTCATTGACCGTATGACGGTAAGTGATGACAAGAGCACAATATCACGACTTGCCGACTCTTGCTCAACAGCATTGTACGAGGGAGACGGCAAATGCATACTAAAATTCATCCAAGCCCCTCTCCCTGCCTCCCCCGAGGGGGAGGTGACTAATGCAATGGCGGAGAGGGTCTTCTCCTTGAAGTTTGAGGCGGACGGCATCACCTTTGAAGAGCCTACGGACCAGATGTTCTCATTCAACTCGCCTGCCGGAGCGTGTCCTCAGTGTGAGGGATTCGGCAAGGTGATGGGTATTGACGAGGATCTTGTCATTCCAAACACAGAGATGAGCATCTACGATGGTGCAGTGGTTTGCTGGCGTGGTGAGAAGATGGGCGAATGGAAGAAGGAGTTCTGCCGCAGAGCAGAGAGATACAACTTCCCTATCTTCACACCTTACTATCAGTTGACACAGGAGCAGAAGGACCTACTATGGCACGGAGCACCTGGTGAGGACAAGTACGAATCACTAAGCATCGACCGTTTCTTCGATATGCTTCAGGAGAACCAGTACAAGATTCAGTACCGCGTGATGCTTGCCCGCTACAGAGGCAAGACTGCGTGTCCTACATGTCGTGGCAAGCGTCTGAAACCAGAGGCTCAGTATGTGCGTTTTGCAGGCAAGACCATCACTGAATTATGCGATATGTCCGTACTTGACCTCAGCGAGTTCTTCCGTAACATCAAGATCACAGATGATGCCAAGAATATTTCCAAGGACAGTAACTATATCACAAAGCACGACAGCGAGGTTGCAAAACGTCTGTTGACTGAGATAAAGAACCGCCTCAAGTTCCTTGTTGACGTAGGACTGGGATATCTCACAATGTCACGACTCAGCAACTCCCTTTCTGGTGGTGAGAGCCAGCGTATAAACCTTGCAACAAGCCTCGGCTCAAGTCTTGTGGGTAGCTTATATATCCTCGACGAACCAAGTATAGGTCTCCACCCTCGCGACACACAGCGACTCATCCATGTGCTACGGGAGTTGCAGAAACTCGGCAACACCGTTGTCGTAGTGGAACATGACGAGGAGATCATGCGTGCAGCGGATTATATCATCGACATAGGTCCTGACGCAGGACGACTAGGAGGTGAGAT